>NZ_JBQSXG010000014.1:0-39442 GCF_052378005.1 Psychrobacter sp. AOP31-B2-9 | reverse complement strand
AATTCCTTTTGTTTGCTTAAATCAAAACTACTATAACACCATTATTCTATCATTAAATTAATCAACACATTATTAAAACACAGCCTAAATAAAACGAGGCGCAAGGCGTAACTTCAGCGTAGTTAATAAGTCAGCCACACTTTTAACATCTTATGAACACTTCTTTATAACTTGTAAAACTACTGGCTGAGCATTTTGTTATGGTAACTGGACGTTAAGAATAATGACAAGCTAATTCAAACCAATAATATATTTCAATAAATAAGGATAATAACCATGGCAGATATTACTACTGTGAACCCAGCGACAGGCAAAAACATTAAAGATTATAACTATATGAGTGATGGTGATGTCACTAAAATTATTGATGCATCTCATCACGCATTTTCTAAATGGCGTCTAGTTAGTACTGAAGAACGTACAAAAGTTATCAGCTCTATCGGTGACACGCTGATGAAGTACAAAGATGAATTGGCTAAGTTGATGACTGAAGAGCGTGGCAAAACACTTGAGGCCAGTTTAGGCGAAGTTGATTTATGCAAAGCTATTTGTGATTTTACTGCCAGTGAAGGCGTTGCCGCACTTGCTGAAGATGAGCGCGATATTGAAGGTATCAAAAAAGGACTGGTAAGATATGATCCTATCGGTATTATCTATGGCATCCAGCCTTGGAATTTTCCAGCTTATCAAGTTTTCCGCTATACCATCGCCAATTTGATGGCAGGTAACAGTGTTTTACTGAAACATGCATCAAACGTCACAGGCTCAGGTCTATTGATTGAAAAGATTTTGCATGAATCTGATTTACCAAATGATCTGTTCCGCACGCTAGTTATCAACCATGATCAGTCTGAGCAAGTCATCGAAAATAATAAAGTACGTGGTGTGACCTTAACAGGTAGTGATGTAGCTGGTAGAGCCGTAGCGCAGCAAGCAGCTAAAGTACTTAAAAAGACGGTTATGGAATTGGGTTCTAACGATGCCTTTATTGTATTAGAAGATGCAGACTTAGAGTTGGCAGCGACTACTTGTGCACATGCTCGCTTATACAACAATGGTGAGACGTGTATTGCGGCCAAGCGCTTTGTGGTTGTAGACAGTGTTTATGATAAATTCCGTGACTTGATTATTGAGAAGTTTAAAGGCTACACGATTGGTGATCCAATGGATGAGTCTACTGACGTAGGTCCGATGTCGAGTAGCAAGCAACGTGATGAGCTGCATGAGCAGCTACAAGAAAGTGTGAGTAAAGGTGCAACGGTTACGCTGGGTGGTGAAGTGCCTGATATGCCAGGCTCTTTTTATCCGCCAACTATCTTGGAAAACATTAAGCCAGATCAGCCTGCGTATAAAGATGAGTTATTCGGTCCAGTAGCGTCTTTAATTCGTGCTAAAGATGAAGATGACGCATTCCGTATTGCTAATGACAGTCGTTATGGACTGGGTGGTGCCATATTCTCTAAAGATGAAGATAAGGCTATCAGTTTAGCTCAAGAGCATTTTGATACTGGTATGGTCTATATCAATGGATACGATTTGGTGAGCCCAGCATTGCCATTTGGTGGTGTTAAGGATTCAGGTTATGGCCGTGAGCATGGTGGTTTTGGTATTAAAGAATTTGTAAACATCAAAGCCATTCATGTTGTTGGTCAAGCACCTGCTTAACTTTCATGTTTTATTACAAGCCTTTTAAAATAGACCTCTTGCAAAAGTCATAGGTTAAGCTCGGAATTAATGATACCAGCAAACAGCTTCATTCTAAGATCATAGCGCTGACGACGGTTGCGATATTTATGAGCCACGATTTTAAACAACTTTATTAAGCCTATTTTGTGTTCAACCACAATACGGAACTTTGCCAGATAGTGATTGGCCTGTTTGCATATCTCCAATAACTGACCACCACGAGGTTTCTTAAATGGTGTGAAGGTTTGCTTATGTAGATTTGCTATACCCTGATAACCACTGTCTGCTAGATAGTTAGTATTCTCAGGCAACCAATCAGGACAAGTATCTTTATACAGCTTAAAATCGTGGATTGACCCTTTACAGGTTTGCACATCGAGTATCAAGCCGGTTTGCCAATGGACGATAACCTGCGCTTTTAGGGTGTGTTGTTTTTTCTTGCCGCTGTAGTAGTCGCTTTGGTTTTTTTTGGACGCTCAATTGGGGTTTCGGTGGCGTCGACAATGACGACTGACCAATTGATGTCCTCATCGACACGACTGGGCAGCTTTTTAGGCAATTCAAACTTGCCAGAGTCAATCAGTGTGTCTTCTACTTTACGAATGATACGGCTAGCAGAAGACTCATGAATACCAAAGTCCATACTGATATGATAAAGCGTGCGGTATTCACGCCAATAAGTCAGGGCGAGTAGTATCTGCTCCTTAAGACTAAGCACACTTGGTCTGCCTGATTTGGTCTTAGATGCTTCATGCTCTTGCATGGCATCAAGCATGTCATAAAAGGTGGCTTTATGAATGCCAGTATAGCGTTTAAAACCAGCGTCACTTTGTTTGAGTAGCTTATCTATGTTTGGCATATCTATTAAGTAAGTAGAGTTCAATAATGTACGTTGTGTCTTACAACTACTTTTGCAAGAGGTCTAATATCCTGCTATTAATTAAGTAGCAGGGTATTTTTTTTAAGCATAAATAGCTTAAAACAACCAACTTTTACGTTGAAAGTTGTCACATAAAAAAGCAGCACAAGAGTGTCTTGTGCTGCTTTTGTGTAAAATGGATAATTATAGCCTAAAAATTAGGCATCCAACCAAAGCTTTAAAGGTAAGGCAGGTAACACAGAGGTGTTATCATTGGCTTGATTATTCAAGTTGAGTACACCGCTTGCGATAAGTTTAATCGTCCAAGGCAGTAGCTTATGTTCAAGCTTTTGCACACGTGCCTGTAAACCATCTGCCGTATCTTTTTGATTAACCTGTAACAGTGCTTGAGTCAAGACGTCTCCTGCATCTAGCTCTGCTGTCACCACGTGAATACTACAGCCATGATGACGCTCACCTGCTTGTATAGCACGCTGATGAGTATCTAAGCCTTTATAAACAGGAAGTAGAGAAGGGTGAAGGTTAATCATCGGTGCTGGTGCATTGTCGATAAATGATGCACTCAATACACGCATAAAGCCTGCTAGTACTACCAAATCAGGCTGCCATGTCGCTAGTTGCTCACTAGCATGGCTTTCAAACGTTTTGATTCCCATGCGTTTGCCGCTAGCAACGTGAGATAGTACTGCCACTGGAATATCGGCATCTTTAGCACGTGTAATGGCATAAGCATCTTCACGGTTACTAATGACACCAACGATTTCAATCGGTAGCGCACCAGCTTGCATAGCCTCTATTAGGACTTGCAAGTTGCTACCACTACCTGATACCAAGATGGCAATACGCAGTGGTTTTTTGGCTTGGCTCATGGTACTGACGGATATTGTGGATGTTGACATTAACGGTACACCACGGCGTCCGCTTCACGTGTAACCATCTCACCTAATTGCCAAGCCGTTTCGCCTGCATCGTTTAAAGTGTTAATGGCGGCTTCTGCTTTGTCTTTTGGTACGACAATCACAAAACCCACACCGCAGTTAAAGGTGCGATACATCTCACTTTGCTCGATATTACCTTGGGTTTGCAACCAGGTGAATAACTCTGAGAACTGCCAGCTGTTGGTGTCGATGCTCGCTGCTAAACTTTCAGGCAATACGCGTGGTAAGTTATCGGTCAAACCGCCACCAGTAATGTGAGACATAGCATGAAGTGCTGAGCTGCCAAGTGTATCTTGTAAGGCTTTGATGGCTTTAACATAAATGCGAGTAGGTGCCATTAGGGCATCTTGGATAGGCTGGCCATCTAACTGTTCATCGCTCGTGGTGACATCGACATCGCTTACTTCAATGACTTTACGAACTAATGAATAGCCATTTGAATGTGCGCCACTTGATGCTAGTGCAATCAGTACATCGCCTTCAGCCACATTATCACCAGTGATGACTTCGGCTTCTTCAACCACGCCTACACAGAATCCTGCTAGATCGTAATCATCATCTTGGTACATGCCTGGCATTTCAGCAGTTTCACCGCCGATAAGTGAGCAGTTTGCTAACTTACAGCCGTCACCAATACCCGTTACAACGGTAGCAGCAACATCAACGTCTAGCTTGCCTGTGGCGTAATAATCTAAAAAGAATAATGGCTCTGCACCGCATACCAATAAATCATTAACACACATGGCGACCAAATCGATACCGATAGTGTCATGACGATTGAGTTGTAAAGCCAGCTTAAGTTTTGTGCCAACACCGTCAGTACCAGATACCAATAATGGTGATGTGTAGCCAGTAGGAATGCGGCACAGTGCGCCAAAGCCACCCAAACCACCCACAACTTCGGGACGAGTAGTGGCTTTTGCCACTGATTTGATGCGCTGAACCAGTGCATCACCCGCGTCGATATCAACACCGGCATCTTTGTAGCTTAAAGAAGGCTTGTTACTCATGGTCATCTCACAAATTTTATAGGGAATGAAGGTTTGTCAGTAGAAAAGCGAGTTTGTCGTATTAATTTAATCGTATTAACTATAGATACAGTGGGCGCATTATACCCAAAAACAGCCCCTACTCGCAAAGCAACTTACGGATATTTGACTGATATTTAATGAAGAATGACATTAGGGTCTGTTTAACCTCTAAATGTGCTACTGGCAGAGGCTGCTTTTTAGACAATACGTAGCGAATTTTTAACGCCCAGTAGCCCTAATATCGGAATATTCAATAGACCCTAATGGATAAATAAAAAATTAAGCAACAAAAAATGACTGATTTTTTCTGTACTTTGCGATAATTTAACACTAAATTTATTGTCAATAACTGTTTGCTGTTATGATGTTGTGGTTCGATAAGCCATATCGAAGATTCAAGCACATTACTATTCAAATCAGCTTAAGCGTAGGATTATCCGTCATGACGAACCAACCAATAGACTTATTTTTTCGGCGCTTATTTATAGTCACCACTTTGGTAATGGTGTTGGTTTTGTTGTATTTGATGATGCCCGTTATTATACCGTTTGTTTTTGCCTTCGTACTGGCTTATTTATTCAATCCACTGGTTAAGCGTTTGTCGAAATATATCAAACGTTGGATAGCCATTCTCATTGTTTATTCGACTATTACCTTAGGGATGGTACTGTTGCTATGGTGGTTGATTCCGACATTGTGGAATCAGTTGCAAGCGGCATGGGACTACTTACCCAAGGTTTTAAATTGGTATAACGAAGTGGTACGAGAGTGGTTCACTAACAACACTCGTATGCGTCTACCAGAGCTAGAATCTAAAGGTTTTTCTGAGACATTGGTAGATTATATGCAAACGAATTATAAGTTTGCAGATGCTAGTACCATGATGAGTCACATTATCTCATCAAGCATGAACTTTATTAACAATGCAGGTCTCATTGTATTAGTACCTATTTTGACCTTTTACTTTTTATTCAATTGGGATCAGCGCTTACATACGTGGAAGATGGCGATTCCAGCTGCTTATAGTAAAAAATTCGTTCAAATTGCTCAGGAGTGTGACCAAGCATTAATGGCTTTTATTAAAGGCCAGTTGTTGGTGATGGTTCTATTGGGTGTCATTTATGCTGTGCAGTTGCAGCTTATCGGGCTAGAGCTTGGACTGATCATCGGTATGGTGGCGGGTATCGCAAGTTTTGTGCCTTATTTAGGTTTTGGTATTGGCTTTATCGCTGCTATTATTGCTTGCCTATTCCAATTTGGATTAGATTGGACCTATTTATCGTTGATTACCGGTGCGTTTTTGATTGGACAAGCTGCAGAAGGTTATATCCTACAGCCTTTGTTATTAGGTGATAAGATTGGTCTATCGCCGTTATGGGTTATTTTTTCAGTATTGGCGGGGGCAAGTTTATTAGGTTTCGTTGGCATGCTGATTGCGTTGCCTGTCTCTGCTGTACTTAACGTATTGTTCCGTCATTTATTTGCTTATTATCGTTCGACAGATTTTTATAAAGGTCACAAGCAGTTAACCCTTTTTGAAAAGAAATAAATCATTTATCTTTAAAGTAATGTGGTTATCACAAATTGGCAGTAGAATTGTGAGAAGGATAAAAAAGGGTTAATCAGGCTTAATAGGTAAAAGACTTGTCAGTCATTTTGCAAATATGTTATATATAGGCGCAGTGTTGACAGTATCAGCAGTCAGTTGTACATAAGGTTTGTCTCAATAAAGCAATCTTGCGATATACTGATGCTATAAAAGACAACATGCTAATATTGTAAGTTAGTATGAAGCGGTATCAGTACTACTCTCATATAGTTAGTGATTAATAATTTTTATATTGCGTTACGCAAAACGAGTTGATGATTCATGGCAGAAGCACAGCTAAGTCTCAATCTGGACATTAAGCATGATGCAAGTCTAAGTGACTTTGCCGGTCCTGGTTGGATGTCGATTATTGATGCAGTGCGGCAGCTACATGTCGGCCTGATTGGTCAGCTGTATCTATTTGGTAGCCCTGCTACTGGTAAGTCTCATTTGCTATCTGCGATTTGTGAGTCGTTCATTGAGATGGATAAGTCAGCTATTTGCCTATCACTTAATGAGTTGATTCATGCTGATGTGCATGTGCTGTCCTCTTTGGAGAATTTTGATCTCATTGCTATCGATGATTTAGAAGTGCTTGAGCAGAGTAGTCAGTGGCAAGAAGCCTTGTTTCATCTGATTAATCGGAGCCGGGAAGGACAGCGTCAGTTATTGTTTGCCGCCAATAAGCCTGCAGGGGAGTTACCTTTTCAGCTGAGAGATTTATTGACCCGTTTAGCGCAGTCTCCTACGTTTAAAGTACCTAATGGGCATGATTTAGCAGATCGTCAGGCATTGTTGCAGTCTATTTTACGTCGACGCGGTTGGCAATTTGATGATCGCATACTCGACTATTTGCTCACAGAAGGACCACACCGTATTGGGGCAATGATGGACGTGCTTAATTACATTCAGCCAATGTTCTCTAATCTAGGGCGTAATAACATATCTAAAGCCGTCATCAGTGATGCGCTGCGTACTATCGATGAGCAAACGCTTGCAGCAGAGCTGGCTGATATTGCCCAAGAGACCCAAGTTGATAATGACGCGGCAGATCAGGACCAACATACGATGCCATTTGATTTTTAGTATTGAGAGTCCGATGGTTTTATCTACAATACATTTACTATGTCCAAAACGTTTTTACTATTAATGGAACCTGTTATGAAACTGAATAATGCTTTGCTAAAAAAACTGGCTATCAGCACGCTGCTTATTGGGGCAAGCTCTATCCCTATGCTGTCACAGGCAGACGTCACTTTATTGGTGGACGATCATATTAAAGTCACTGCAATTAATGGACAAGAAGTCAAACAGAGTGCCTTTCAGCCACTAACAAAACAATTTACACTGGCACCAGGACAACATGCGATTACTGCTAAATATGATCGTTTGTATGACTTACGCCGTGATGAGCATGACTATCTACGTTCAGGTAATGTCAGTGTGACGGCACAGTTGGCTGACAATCAAACCTATCGTTTAACCATGCCAAATCAGCCAGAAGATTATACTGCGGCTAAAGAATATGCCAAAAGTCCAACATTGGCTGTGCAGCAAGATGATGTCGTGATCGCTAGTCAGCAAAGTATGAGTAATAATCAAGGTGGGTTGTTTTCAGGTTTAGGTAAAGCCATTGGTGGTGTGTTCAGCGGTAGCGGTGATGCTGAGTTGCAGAACCAACAGACTATTGCAGCATTGAATCAACCGTCTGTATCAACTCAAAGTACGGTACAGCAAGGTACTAGTGTAGATAATTCTCGCAGTACTTTAGACCAGTTTATGCAAATATGGTTGCAAGCTACGCCTGCGGAACGTGAAAAAATGAGCCAGTGGATTCAACAATAGATCGTTATTTTTATAAAGCATTAATTGTTTTTATAAAGCATTAATAGTAAAAAAGCACCTACTTGTTAGTAGGTGCTTTTTTATATATCAATGATATTTGAGCTTGTGGTTATTAACCCAAAAATGCGTTGTACATCCATATTAGCTTTTCTTGCTCTTGTACATAGGCATCTACAAGATCAGCTGATCCTTGGTCATCGCTTTCAGCAGCCAGTGCTGATACTTGACGCTGCTCTTGAATAAGCTCTTGTAAGCCTGTTACCACGCCTTTCACACAAGTGGTACCATCGCTGACATTTTTGTCTTCGCTAATACCTGTAAGCTTAGCAAACTCACTATAAGCATGTAGTGGTGTACCACCTAATGTTAAGATGCGTTCAGCAATTTCGTCAATTTGTAGTTGTAGCGCTGTATATAGCTCTTCAAATTGAGGGTGTAGGGTGAAGAAGTGCTCACCTTTTACATTCCAGTGATAGCCACGGACGTTGATATAAAACATGTGGTAGCTTGACAATAGACCGTTTAGTTTAGCAATGATTTCGCTCATGTCTGCTTGTTCTAGGCCGATTTGGTTAGTTGCATTGTTACTCATAATATTATCCTTGTAGTGTGAGTGTTGATGTAAAAAATGGATGAATCAATTTACGTTGTAATTAAAAAATACTTATATAAATTATAGACTCTACAACCTCTTTTTCTGTCTATTATAATAACAAAGCATTGTCGACAAGTTAAGTTGAATAAATGCAATAATACTATTGGTTTTATAAAAAGAGAAAGCCTTATTACCGCTTAGTTTATCGTGAGAATAAGGCTTGTGGCTTATTATGCTGGCGGCTGCAGGTTTTCAGGGTTTAAGCCTTTAACAGCAATAACTTCTTGCAAATGTTGGCGAACTGTATCAATTGGAAACTTCTGTGCTTGCAGACGTTTAGGTACGATTTGGCTGCCTTGTTGACCTTTCATTTCAAACATCATAAAGATATAGTCATCAGTTTCGTCCCAACTTTTAACAGCAGTCCATGGAATCACGGCTTGTTGGGTAGTGCCAGGTCGCATCTGCATACCGCGCATTTGGTTAGAGTTAAACATGTCAGGCTGATTGACTGGCATGGCCATGACCAAGCCATGTTTTTGTACACCTAATTTCATCTGGCGCATCTCATCTGGCATTTCTTGATCAGCCACTTGTTTTTCAAACTCTCTTTTTACGTACCATTGAAAACCAAGCGTACGAGCCAGTAGGTAAATTACGACTGACACCAACATCAGCCAAAAAATAATGGTTGAATAACCTGTCACAAAGACTAACCCTACGATCGCTAATATCACGACTATTGCCATGATAATCCATTCTTTCATTTTGATGCTTTTTAGACCAAAAGAGGGGCTGGCACTGGCAAATAGTTCGTACTGTGCTTGGTGGAATTCCGCCTCGGTTAAGTTTAAGGCGACAGGTTGCAGCGTGTAGGGGTACAGGGCCATAGAGGTTTCTCAAATACTTGTATTAAAAGTGTTAGGTTTAAATCACCAAAGTGCAGCGGTGATGCCGCACTTGGCTGAAAGTGGAAAAAGATATGTACTTATCTTACCGAAAAGCGCTCTTAAATGAAACATATAAGCAAGCTGTTTACAGATAGTTGCTATATTATTGCGATTCAGCCGTATTATGATGGTTTGTTGAATGTCAGAGCTGGTAATCAAGTTAAAATAGTGTGTGATAAATCCTAGTGGCAATGGCTGAAAGTATCGTCAAGACATGGTCAAATGTGATGGGTCTTGGTATTATAGCGACTATAAATTATTTTGATAAAAACAGTATTGTTAAAAATAACATTTTTAAACCTCTTATTCACTTTTAGCGTTACAGGCAACTACTATGATTGATCCGAAACTCTTACGCGGCGATTTAAGCGATTTACAACAACAACTAGCCACACGTGGCTATGAGCTTGATATGGATTTTTGGCAAGCAATTGAGTCTGAACGTAAGTCACTACAGGTGAAAACTGAAGAGCTGCAATCACGTCGTAATGCTGGTGCTAAGCAGGTGGGTGCGCTAAAAAAATCAGGCGAAGATGCCAGCGAGCTATTGGCTGAAATGCAGAGTGTTAGCGGTGAGATTAAAGCCGCTGAAGACGAACTACGTACTTTACAGGAACGTATCACCCAAGCTGCTTTACAGATTCCAAATATTCCGGCAGCGGATGTGCCCGTCGGTACGTCAGAGGACGATAACGTAGAAGTCCGTAAATGGGGTACGCCGCGCGCGTTTGATTTTGATATTCAAGATCATACTTATATCGGTGAGACGCTTGGTATGCTTGACTTTGAGGCGGCAACAAAACTGACTGGTAGCCGTTTTAATGTGTTAAAAGGGCAGCTTGCACAAATGCACCGTGCTTTGATTCAGTTCATGCTGAATACTCATACTATTAAGTATGGCTATACTGAGACGTATGTACCTTATATTGTCAATTCTGACAGCCTAAAGGGTACGGGTCAGCTGCCGAAGTTTGAAGACGATTTGTTTAAATTGACCAATCATACTAATAATGACGAGATGGATTTTTATTTGATTCCAACCGCTGAAGTGCCTATGACCAACTTGGTACGTGGTGAGCGTTTGGACATCAGTGAATTGCCGCTTAAGTTTACCGCGCACACGCCATGTTTCCGTAGTGAAGCTGGCTCTCATGGTCGTGATACCCGTGGCTTGATTCGTCAGCATCAGTTTGAAAAAGTTGAGATGGTCAATATTGCTACCGCTGAGCAGTCTGATGAGTTGCTAGAGGCCATGACTGGACAAGCTGAATATGTCTTGCAGCAGCTTAATCTGCCATATCGTACGGTTAAGTTATGTACCGGTGATATGGGCTTTGCAGCGCAAAAGACTTATGACATCGAAGTATGGTTACCGAGCCAAGACACCTATCGTGAAATCTCTAGCTGTTCTAACTGCGGTGACTTCCAAGCGCGCCGTATGGGTACGCGTGTCAAAGACGGTAAAAAAACCACACTGGCACACACGCTAAATGGCTCAGGTTTGGCAGTTGGTCGTACGCTACTAGCCGTCATGGAAAATCATCAAAACGCTGACGGTAGTATCACTATTCCAGAAGTATTGCGTCCGTTTATGGGCGGTGCTGAGACTATTTCGGTTTAATATATGATTCACCATATAGCTCAATAAGGATAGATAGTGGCATTGTACGCAGATGGTTTGGGTCAATATCAGAATGAGTACGATGCCCTGTGGCAAAGCCTTGTGCCTAAGAGCGGTCAAGCTGATACGCTTCAAGGTGAACTCGTTCGTTTGATCGGTCGGTTGGCTAGCGAGTATTATCGAAATGGCAATATGAATTGGAGTGATGACTTTAGCAACATGGCTAAGTGCCTTGAGACTGAATTAAGCCAACACTTTAAGCACTTGTCGGACCAACAAGCCATTCAGGTATATCTGTATCAGATCGTTAAAAATGGCGAGACAGGTATCTGCTATTACCTAGATGGTGAAGATATATACGATAAAATAACGGATTATGTCGTGACGCTCTGCCAACAAAATGAGGTTGCTGTGCTCAATCACTGCCCAGCGACTTATCATTACTCCTACTAATTTAGGTGACTCTTCTATTAGGTGATGCTTCTATGACACAGTTTTATTTAAGAACTGCAAATGATGAGCTAGCAACATTCGATTGGGATTCTATAAAACGTTATATTATGGATTTGCCTTATTCAAATGAAGAGCATATCGTCTTAGGCAGCTTGCTTGAGGATAATAGTTATATCCAGACTCGTATTAATGTAGAAACTTATCGCACAGATGGGCTCTATGATTTAGAAGTGCGACTTCCTGTTGAAAGTGGGTTTCAGCATTATCAGTGCTGCACCAACGATACGTGCCAAGTCATCAATGACTTTTATTTGTTTTATACCGACCAGTTGGTAGATGTCAGCCTATATCAAGATATAACCGCTGAATTTGATGGATATTGACTTGAATATACATATCACGATTACTATATAACATTACCAATGCTCTTCATGATATGCATGAAAAGTGACTGGTAATGCACTTAATTGTCATAGCATTTCTTAGCTAGCCTTATAGCAAATATGTTAATATTACACTTTAATTTTATAGTCTATAACTTAGGGGCGCATTTGGCGTCCTTATGCTTATACTCCTTTGAGTAAACTCTCCTCTTAGCCCAATACTAGGACACTCTATGCCAGCTCCAATTAGCGAACGTAAATTAGCCAATGCCATCCGTGTACTGTCGTTTGATGCGGTTCAAAAAGCCAACTCTGGACATCCAGGCGCGCCAATGGGTATGGCTGATATTGCCGAAGTTTTGTGGCGCAAATTTTTGAAGCACAACCCAACCGATCCACAGTGGCACAACCGCGACCGTTTTGTATTATCGAATGGTCATGGCTCAATGCTTATTTATTCATTACTACATTTATCAGGTTATGATGTCAGCGTTGATGATCTAAAAGGCTTCCGCCAGTTGCATTCAAAAACCCCAGGTCACCCTGAGCTTGGCTATACACCAGGTGTGGAGACGACGACTGGTCCACTAGGTCAAGGTATTGCCAATGCCGTTGGTTTTGCTATCGCTGAAAAAACCTTAGCCGCGCAGTTCAACCGCGAAGGTCATAACGTCGTTGACCATAACACCTATGCATTCTTAGGCGATGGTTGCTTGATGGAAGGTATCAGTCATGAAGTGTGTTCACTGGCTGGC
The DNA here is from genome assembly GCF_052378005.1 of Psychrobacter sp. AOP31-B2-9. NCBI lineage: Bacteria > Pseudomonadati > Pseudomonadota > Gammaproteobacteria > Moraxellales > Moraxellaceae > Psychrobacter > Psychrobacter sp. AOP31-B2-9. Next base: position 26,717 of record NZ_JBQSXG010000014.1, on the reverse strand, counting down.
ACGTTAGGTCTTGGTAAGCTAGTCTTCTTTTATGATGACAATGGTATCTCAATCGATGGTAACGTAGAAGGCTGGTTTACAGATGATACGCAAGCGCGTTTTGAGTCGTACGGCTGGCAAGTTATCAAGGTCGACGGTCATGATGCTGATGCGATTACGCAAGCAACTGAACAAGCGCTTGCAGAGACTGCTAAGCCAAGTCTCATCATTTGTAAAACAACTATCGGTGCTGGTAGCCCGAATAAGCAAGGCCTAGCAGCCAGTCATGGTGCACCACTTGGTGACGACGAAATCGCCTTGACCCGTGATGCATTGTCTTGGAAGCATGCTCCGTTTGAATTAGATGATGAAATCTATGAAGCGTGGGATGCCAAAGCCAAAGGCGACGTACAGCAAAAGAACTGGGACGCTGACTTTGAAGCGTATAAAAAAGCCTATCCAGAACTAGCAGCAGAATTGTTACGCCGTTTAAATGGCGACTTACCAGCTGACTTTGCTAGTCAAGCACAAGACTACATTCAGCAAACGCAAGAAGCGGGCGGTGATGTTGCTAGTCGTAAAGCCAGCCAAAACGCCATTAATAGCTTGCAGCCATTATTACCAGAATTGCTAGGCGGCTCAGCGGATCTAGCAGGCTCAAACCTCACGCTGTTTAAAGGTGCTAAAGGCATCGAAAAAGATGCTGATGGCAACTATATCTATTACGGCGTACGTGAGTTCGGTATGACCGCGATTGCCAATGGTATCGCACTACATGGCGGATTTATCCCTTACGTAGCCACGTTCCTAATGTTTATGGAATACGCACGTAACGCGGTACGCATGGGCGCACTCATGAAGCAGCGCGTCATCCATGTCTATACGCATGACTCTATCGGTCTGGGTGAAGATGGCCCAACGCATCAGCCAGTTGAGCAATTGACTAGCCTACGTACCACGCCAAACCTACGCACATGGCGTCCGTGTGATGCAACTGAATCGGCAAGCGCTTGGGTAGAAGCAATCAAGTCTGAAAACAACCCGTCTGCATTGATCTTTAGCCGTCAAAGCTTGCCACATCAAGCACGTGATAATGAGCAAGTAGCGAACATCACCAAAGGCGGTTATGTACTTGCGAAAGAGCAAGGCGAGCTACAAGCCATCATCATCGCCACTGGTTCAGAAGTTAGCCTTGCGATGGAAGCGTATGAAACGTTGAGCGCAAATGGTGTTGGCGTCCGTGTAGTGTCTATGCCATGTGCAGAAATCTTTGTAGAGCAAGATGCTAACTATCGCGAAGCGGTATTGCCTGCCAATATCCGTGCTCGCGTCGCAGTGGAAGCCGCTCATGTAGATTACTGGTATAAGTTCGTTGGTCTAGATGGCAAAGTCATCGGTATGACCACTTATGGCGAGTCTGCGCCTGCCAGTGACTTGTATAAAGAGTTCGGTATTACGACTAACGCTGTGGTGGAAGCGGTAAATAGTTTGGTGTAATTTTTTACTAAGAGCAGTTCCTTAAGACAGCACATATAAGATAGACTGAATGCGTTCGGTCTATCTTTTTTTTGGATAAAATTATGAGTGTGGCTTTATATCTCGACTTAGCAAATTATGAAGGGAAAGATGTTTATCAAGAGTTACTCATTGGCTATATTGAGGATATTAGGCGCATACTAAAAGACTGCGAGGCTTTAAAAAAGTATGATGCTAATTTAACTAAAGCAATATCTACAGATATGGAAGAGCCTATAAAGAATACAGAAGATGGTCTACTTAAATCAGTATTTACTAAATTGAGTATTAAAAATAATAAGCTAAACCTTGCTTCCGTAAAACAGTGCATAGAAGAATGTAATGGGTTTAGCACTCATGAGGTGCTATCTTCAAACCGGTTTGAAGAACTAAATTTTAAACTATGGGATTTGTTTGCTCTCAGCGTCTGTAATGATCATCTATTATGTTTATTGAATCGAGGCGAATTGACAGTAGCTGAATATAGTTCTTTTTTTACAAATATAGGGATGCAAGTTTCATCTGTAGCCCAACCTTACTATCATCCCTTTTACCATGAAATATATTATGTTGATGATGTAGTAACAGTAGGTGAGCATGAGCAAATAGTTATCAAAGACCAGTTGTATCCGACTATTATGTTTGGTGAATTACAGTTTTCGAGGGGTGGAGTAAGTGTCTATAGCCATCCATGTGTAGATAAATCCTTGGCTGAAAAAAGCGATATGTATTTCACCAACCATAGAGATAACCGATTATGTCATGACTTATCTCATGGTTGGGGACATAATTCGCGCTGGCGAACAGACTTTGTCAGAAATTACGAGACAGAAAAAGAATGGAAATTCAACGTAGATGGAGAAGTAGATCTTTCAAGTACTGAAAGCTACAAACAACATTATCAGCAGTATAATGATGAGATACCAGTATCGGTATCAGCTGCGAAAGAGTTATTAGTTAATCGATGTTTTATACATAAAAATAGTATTCCACAAGAAATACAATCAGACTTATTCCCTTATGATTGGCATATAGACATTGCTAAAGATAATTTTAATTATGTGCAATGGAAGAAAAGAGATTTAGTAGACAGGTAGTCATCGGTAGCTAACTATTAAACGACATAAACTAAAATTCAATATTTTCTAAGACGATAAAATCATGACAAGTTGCACGACTTCTATTAACTCGCAAAAGCCATTCCTTACGTCTAATCAACCGACTGTTGAAACAGTAAACGTGCTCTTAACGTTAGATGATTTCTTTTCTGACATGTCAAAAAAGTTGAGTTCTAATGAGTTAGATGATTTGACCAAGCGTCATGACTTTATATATGAAAAAGAGCTTCGTGACTGTAATCTTGATTATTCACTAAATAGTCTCAAGCGAATTGATGAGTGGTTGCTAACGGTTAAAACAAGACTACCTGACTTTACAGAGTATCGAATTTTTTCTTCAGAATACCCGCTGCACAATAGCTCGACTATTGAGATATTGAGCTACTATTTAGGTGAAATCATTGGACGAGCTCGTAGAGAAGCCCCAGTTTGGTACCCTGATGCAAGCGATCATTGTATAGGGGATCAGACCGCACTGACTGAAAACATGTTTGTCGAGTTTGATAGTGATATCCAAGATTTATGTGATTTTTTCGTTCCTAAGCAAGTGATTTACCAAGCATTGATAATAGCTAGTGATGATGGGGTATTACAAGACCAAACAATTTGGCAAAGTGTGTTGGAGCTAGTTCCATCTACTATATTAAGAAATACTGATTTCAACCAGCCTTTGCCACCCGTACCCACTATGGAGTTGAAGTTTGATAGGGAGATTGAATTTGCTAATTTAGATCGAGCGGATTTAGCTTACTTACAAATGATGCCTCCAAAATGGATGAAAGACGACGTCTTGTATGAACAAATGAACCAATTGTCTAAGCTATATAAAACAGGCAAAGTAGTATGGGCTCATGTCGTCCAAGCAAATAAAATGCTATGGTCTTTTGATCAGACATACTCTTGTCCTGCTGAAGTATTATACGATCCAACAGGGCGAACACCAGTTTCTTATCTAGCAGAAATTGCACATGAACTTTATACTTTTAAAAATAACATTCCTGATACGGATGATATAGAAATATTAAAGTATGCCGAGCACATAACTGACGAACATACTAGAATGCTTGGTTTTGACATCCCTAATAGCATTACGCCTTTACCACTAAAGTCTACCGGTATGTTCGTTTGGCGATTACATTTACCCAATGGTATTTTGCAAAGCTCATTTCCTATTTTAATCAGTGATGAAACAGCTGAGGTTACTGTACTTCCCGCCAAGTTTTGGGACCCAGCTTATTATGATGAATGGATTCAAGACAGTTATTTTGAAGAAGATATGTATTACGGCGTACGAAAATTTTATGAGAGTGATAATCCTTGGAAAGGGTATGAGAAGCACCTTCGGCCACAAGTGACTGAGCTTATTGATGATATTCCAAGCTTAGCTAATAAAGCATCTTTTAACAGTTATAAGCCTACTTCAACCGATATGGACTTCGTTACAGAATCGATTCAACAGAATTTTGCAGAAGCAAAACAAGAAAGTACAAGCTTCATAAAAATTGTCATTGGCGTAATCATATTTATAAATATTTTATATGTGCTCAAATCTTTTGTTTAGTAGATGTCAGCCTATTGGGCTATTCTTTGAGAAATTCATTATGTCCCTAAAATCCACCTTTAAAGGCTTCATCGGCGAGACCGTCATCAACGTCGCTATGTGGCTAAAACTAGACAAAAATGTCTATCAACGCCTAAACAATGTCACTTTACCATTAGCCAATGGTGGCAGCACCCAAATTGACCATATTATCGTCTCCGTATACGGTATCTTCGTCATCGAAACCAAAAACTACAAAGGCTGGATATATGGTAGGGAGGCACAAAAACAGTGGACACAATCTTTCCCAAATGGCAGTAAATTCAAATTCCAAAACCCATTGCGCCAAAACTACTTGCACATCAAGACGCTTGCAGATTTATTAGGTTTAGAGCTTAGCTACTTTCATTCGATGATTGCTTTCATCGGGGAGTGCGAATTAAAAACCCGTGATGAATTACCTGAGCACGTATTGACGAGTGGTATGGCGTCTTATGTGAAGAAAAAACAAGATAAGATACTGACTGAAGACGAGGTCAAATCCATCGTTGAGCAGATTGATAGCAACAGATTTAGTAAATCTTGGCGCACCAACAGAGAGCATAAAGCCTACCTAAAAGACAAGCATAGCAATCCAAGCAAGAATAAAAATCAGCAGCCTAGTGGTAACGCTACTGATAAATCAGTGGCTCAACCTACCAATAAGCCCACACCGAAGCCAATCGTAAAAGAAACCGCTAAACGAGCCACGCTAAAAAGCAAAGAAGTGCTGCGATGGTCTGGTCAAACTGAGGTTGAATCTAGTGAGCTGCCAATTGAGCGTCTAAATACTCAGCAGGCAAGTGCGACACATGTCAGTATATCGCATAATATGGCTGATAAGGTGTTTCTCACACCGTTTGAGGTTGTAGATTCTGAGTTATCGGGCAATGATTTTAAGATAGCTGAATGTGAGGTTATCAAGTCTAATATTACTAATCTCAAAACAACGGAAAAAACCCTTGGTACGGTTGTTACCGAGCAAATACCTACCTGTCCAAAATGCCAGGGAGAAATGGTCAAACGTGTTGTCAAAAAGGGCGCACGGCTTGGTCAGACATTTTATGGTTGTAGTCAATTTCCCAAATGCCGCGGTGTGGTGAATATTGATTAACAAATAGATTTAGAAAAGCATAGTCCTAAGTAATCAATCATTACATTCAGTTTTTCTAAATTCATATACAATATATTTTTATATATAATATGATTATATAGGGTTAATTGGTGATAAGAACCTATTTCATAGAATATTACATTGAATTTATAGGAATATTATGAACTTCAAATTTAGAGTGGTTAACACAGCAATAATGTCTGTATTGCTCTCATTTATGATGACCATGTTTATTACATTTATAAATTTGGGTTGGTCAGATACCTTTTTTACAAACTTTTTAAATGCATGGAAGATTGCATTGCCAGCGGCTTTCGTGGCTGTTTTAATCATCGGTCAGCCTGTGCAAAAGCTGACAAAAAACTACTAGGAACATAAGACGGCGGCTGGCATCACTTATAAAATTAAATCTTGCACACTTCTGAGCGCACGATAAAACGTTTGCCTTCTGGTATTTCTAGTGAAAAGCTGGCGCCACGTCCGTTAACCACATCAATGGTCAAATCCGTGTTTTGCCATAATGTATGCTGTGCTTTGCCCATATAAAATGGACAACCAGCAATCTCGCCGATTAATACATCCTGATCACCTACCTTAAATTCACCTAGCGGATAGCACATGGGGGAGCTACCATCACAGCAGCCACCTGATTGATGAAACATCAGCTCACCGTGTTTAGATTTAAGTAATTTGATTAATTCGATACAGGCTTCTGTCGCTTCGACTTTCATGATGATTTCCTTATCATTAAAATACAGTTGTAAAAGACGTTTTATTTGAAGTATTGGAGAGAGGCGTGCTAGCTCACGATCATACTGAGCGAGAATATAAAAAGTCGTATCATCTACACTCACATCATTTATAGCATGCGAATGAAGACGATACGACTGATGGCTTATGATTACATGTGTGATTTATAGTCGCATCATCTTGAATCGATCATGTTGAGACAAAGTCAACATATCACGAGCAACAATTACAGACTATAATCAATGACAATACGACCTTCGATCTTGCCATTACGCATACGATCAAAGATGTCGTTGATGTTTTCTAGTGGTTCTGCTGCCACAGTCGCTCTGACCTTTCCTGCCGCTGCCATATCTAGCGATTCCTGTAAGTCCAAACGTGTACCCACGATAGAGCCGCGAATAGTGATGCCGTTTAGTACGGTGTCAAAGATAGAGACTGGGAAGTCGCCTGTTGGTAAGCCGTTAAAGACGACTGTGCCTCCACGTCTGACCATGCTGATTGCTTGATCAAAAGCGATAGAAGATACGGCTGTTACTAGGACACCATGAGCGCCACCGATTTCTTCTTTTAGGTACTCGCCTGGATCGGTGTTTTTTGCATTAACAGTAATGGTTGCGCCCAGTTTTTTAGCAAATTCAAGTTTCTCGTCGTCAATATCGACAGCGGCAACGTTTAGTCCCATGGCGATAGCGTACTGAACTGCCATATGGCCAAGTCCACCGATACCAGAGATAACGACCCAGTCGCCAGGCTTGGCTTCAGTCATTTTTAGACCTTTATAGACGGTAACACCAGCACAAAGTACAGGGGCAATTTCTATCGAGTCTACGCTTTCAGGGATGATGCCGACATAGTTAGCATTAGCCAATACATACTCTGAAAAACTACCATTGACTGAGTAGCCAGCGTTTTGTTGGCTCTCGCATAGCGTTTCCCAACCGCCCAAACAATGAGTACAGTGGCCACAAGCAGAGTAGAGCCAAGGCACACCAACGCGATCGCCTTCTTTAACATGGGTGACACCTTCGCCAACGGCAGTGATTAGGCCAACGCCTTCATGCCCAGGGATAAACGGCGGACTGGGTTTGACTGGCCAATCGCCTTCAACGGCATGTAAGTCAGTATGGCAGACACCTGATGCTTGCATTTTGACCACAATCTCACCAGCACCTGGCGTTGGGATATCAACTTCTTCGATTTGCAGAGGTTGGTGAAACTCATGCAGTACGGCGGCTTTCATTTTATTAGTCATGTTATTATTCCTTGTTATAAGTCTTAATGTAGTCAGTCGTCTATAAATTGGATACGGTGTCAGTATCGCTTAGCCTACTACTTGTAGTACTTTCATGCGCCTTTCTCATATCTAAACTAAAGTGAAGCGACTATTGCTACTATATGAAAGTGCTCTATAAGCACTCCTAACACACTTTGCAACCTCGGTTGCAAAGCGCTTGACGCTTGTATTAAAAGTTCAAGGTGCGTTTAGAAGAATCCCATTTTTTTAGGATCGTAAGATACCAGCATGTTTTTGGTTTGCTGATAATGATCAAGCATCATCAGATGGTTTTCGCGGCCAATACCAGATTGCTTATAGCCACCGAACGCAGAGTGAGCAGGATAGATATGATAACAATTGGTCCAGACGCGACCAGCTTGGATGCCACGGCCGAAACGGTAGGCTTTATGTACGCTGCGAGTCCACACGCCAGCACCTAAACCATATAAAGTGTCGTTGGCAATTTTCATTGCCTCTTCGTCATCTTTAAAAGTGGTCACAGCAAGCACAGGTCCAAAAATTTCTTCTTGGAATACACGCATATCGTTTGTGCCTTCAAAGATAGTAGGCTGCACATAATAACCATCTGCGATATCGCCATCATGTTTGGCTTGATCACCACCGACCAGCACTTTAGCACCTTCTTGCTTACCGATATCTAGATACGACAGGATTTTTTCTAGTTGATCTGAGCTTGCTTGTGCTCCAATCATAGTATCAGTATCTAATGGATTGCCCATTTTGATGGCTTCAACACGAGCGACACAGCGTTTGATAAATTCGTCATAGATGCTTTCATGTACCAGCGCACGTGATGGACAGGTACAGACTTCACCTTGGTTCAGCGCAAACATTACCAAGCCTTCAACTGCTTTGTCTAAGAAATCATCATCTTCATCCATGATGTCAGCGAAGAAGATGTTTGGACTCTTACCACCCAGCTCCAAGGTCACAGGAATGATGTTTTCACTGGCATACTGCATGATAAGACGACCAGTCGTGGTTTCACCTGTAAAGGCTACTTTATTGATACGAGGGTTGGAGGCTAATGGCTTACCAGCTTCGACACCAAAGCCATTGACCACGTTCAATACGCCTTTAGGTAAGATGTCAGCAGCACCGATAATCTCTAGCATATATAGAATAGAAGCAGGGGTTTGTTCAGCAGGTTTTAGAACCACACAGTTACCCGCAGCAAGTGCAGGTGCCAGTTTCCAAACAGCCATTAAGATAGGAAAGTTCCAAGGAATAATTTGACCGACAACGCCTAGTGGCTCATGAAAATGATAGGCAACGGTGTCATCATCAATTTGACTGATGCCGCCTTCTTGAGCGCGAATCGCACTGGCAAAATAACGGAAATGATCAACCGCTAGCGGGATATCGGCTGCCAGTGTCTCACGAACGGGTTTGCCATTTTCATAGCACTCTGCAATGGCGATCGACTCAAGATTGGCTTCCATCTTATCAGCGATTTTGAGTAGTAGATTGGCACGTTCAGTGACGCTGGTTTTGCCCCAAGCGTCTTTTGCAGCATGGGCCGCGTCTAACGCCTTTTCGATATCTGCTGGTTTTGAGCGGGCGACTTGGCAAATGACCTTTCCATCGACGGGACTGGTGTTGTCAAAGTATTCACCATCAACGGGTGCGACCCACTCGCCATTGATGAAGTTATCGTATTTTTCGCGGAATTGGACTTGGCTTTTTTCGGTATTTGGATTTGGGTATAACATTTATTGCTCCTTGTTGTTTTATTTAAAAGGCAAGCGATACATCAGCAATAATTTATAACTTAATTATGTCTGAAATAAGTGCCGATATAATCACTACCTAATCTTCCTGATCAAGTTCTCCATTAATCCTACTGAAGTTTTCAACAAATTTATACTTACTTTTAATGATAAATATAAGTCATATATATGAATTATAGTTATGAAAAATGCTTTGGTTAAAGTGCTTTGTAAAGTAGCTCTAGCTGTTATAATTATTGCCAATTTTAGGCTATAGCATTTGTAAATTTGCTGATAGCGGATCTTTTTTCTCAGTTATTGGTTGGTTTACATATATGCGTCAGTCCTCTGCTCTTGATATCTTAAAAACAGGTCAAAATGTCTTTTTGACTGGCTCCGCAGGTTCAGGGAAGACTTACACTCTCAACCAATATATCGACTATCTGCGTGCGCGTCGCGTACCTGTTGCGGTCACTGCTAGTACAGGGATTGCAGCCACACACATGAACGGCACAACCATTCATAGCTGGTCAGGTATCGGTATCAAAGACGAGCTGTCTGATCGTGACCTAACCAACTTGTCTCGCAAGCAGTTTTTAGCAGATAGATTAAAAGATACCGCTGTTCTCATCATTGATGAAATATCTATGTTGCATGCCAAGCAGCTCAATTTGGTCAGTCAAGTACTTAAACATATTCGTAAAAGCGACAAAGCGTTTGGCGGCATACAAGTGGTGGTGGCAGGGGACTTTTTTCAGTTACCACCGATCGGTAGTAAGGGTGAGAGTAACCGTGAAAAGTTTGCCTTTATGTCCGAGGCGTGGCTCGATGCCAAGTTTCATATTTGCTATTTATCTGAGCAGCATAGGCAGGTGAGCGAAGCTGCTAATGGCGGGCTGGATTTGGATGATATTCTTAATCAAATTCGACGCCAAGAAGTAACTTTTGAAGCAATTGCGGCTCTAGAAACCACCTTTGATCAAAACGTTGATATCAAGCGTACCCGTCTGTATACACATAATCTCAATGTCAACAAAATCAATGATAAAGAGCTTGCGGCGTTAGATGGTGAGATGATGCGTTTTGAGGCGACTTCCACTGGTGATAGTAAGCTGGTTGAAACCTTAAAAAAGACCGTCCGTACGCAAGACGACCTGACTCTTAAAGTTGGTGCCAAAGTGATGTTTATCAAAAACAACACAGAGTTGGGCGTGTCTAATGGCACTATGGGTGAGCTGATTGGTTTTGCTGCTGTTAAAATTGATGACAGCAAAGACGGTAATGATGCATTGATTGAAGATGCAGATAATAACAGCCATACTGACAGCGATGAAGACACTGCTAAGCATAAAAAAAGCGCTGCCAAAAAAGATAAAGAAAAATCAAAAACAAAAAAGCCAACGACGCAAAAAATGCCAGTGGTGAGGCTAAACTCAGGACGAGAAGTCGTCGCTGAGCCTGAAGAATGGATTATTGAAGATGAGACAGGTGATGTGCTGGCAAGCTATCTACAAGTGCCACTCTGTCTAGCATGGGCGATTACCATTCATAAGTCTCAAGGCATGACGTTAGATGCTGCTGAGATTGATTTATCACGTACTTTTGAGCTTGGACAAGGCTATGTGGCACTGTCTAGACTTAAGTCGCTGGCGGGGTTACAGCTGCTTGGCATGAACGATATGAGCTTGCAGTTAGATCCACTCGCGCGCGGTGCGGATAAGCGGTTTTTAGTGTTGTCTGAGGAAGCAGATGCCAGTTATGCGATGCTCGATGAAGAAAGTATGACACAGGCACATGAAAAGTTTGTGCTGAAATCTGGTGGTACACTCAGCAAATCGGTGATCGATGCTTATGCCAAGCTACAGAAAAAACGCCGTGAGCAACAGCAGGCGCAGCTGGACAAAAAGCAAAAACTGGGCAATCAAGTATCAGATAAGTCGGCCAGTACATTATCAGAGACTCGTCTGTTGTTAGAGGAGAGTCTGTCTATCGCAGAGATTTCTCAAGAGCGTCAGTTGTCTCAATCCACCATTATGCGTCATATCGGTGAGCTAAAGTCGCAAGATCCAAGTTTGGCTTGTGATCATTTGCGTCCAGATGATGAGGTGATGACGGCTGTGGGTAATGCCTATGTAGCGATTAAAGTGGCCAACAATCCAAACGATTTTAATGACGATGGTAGTGTTAAGCTGCGACCAATATTTGATCATCTTAAGCAAGCTATTGACTACAACACCATTCGCTTGGCACTGATTTTTATTACGCCCTAGATAGTATTTGTTTGTTTTTACCGCGCTCCATTTTATATGTCCTTTTACAGTGATCCCTTGTTATGCCTGATTTTTCTAGCGCTACTTATCAATTAAAGTCTGACCCAGTAGCCGCGTTTCATACGACTGGCGAGCATACACAGCCACTGAGAGTCGCTATTAATGGCTTTGGTCGTATAGGTCGCAATGTATTACGCGCATTGTTAGAGCGCTTTGAGGTGCTAGGGCGTGCGATTCATGTGGTGGCGATTAATGATCTGGCGCCGGCTGATATTTTACTGCATTTGTTAAAATTTGATAGTACGCATGGACGGTTGAGTCGACTGGGTGTTAGTGCTGAGGTCGTAGAGAATGATACCGATAACGATATTGAGGCTGATGCTAGCAAGACTCAGCTTTGCCTGACCAAAAGTAATCTGACGTATTGTATCAATATGCTGTCAGAAGCTAATCCACAACATCTACCATGGCAGGAGCTTGATGTTGATGTGGTGTTAGAGTGCACGGGGCATTTTCGCTCTTATGAGCAAGCACAATTGCATATAGAGGCGGGCGCGCAGCAAGTTATTATTGGTGCTGCGCCTTTCGATGATGTTGATGCCTGTATTGTTATGGGTGTGAATAGCGATGAGTTGACGCGTGAGCTACCGATTATATCGAGTGTCTCTTGTACGACACAGGCATTGGTGCCACTGATTGCGACGCTTGATAAAGCGTTTGGTGTAAAGTCAGCGATGATGACGGAGATTCATGCCGTCACCGCTGATCAAACGGTACTCGATCAAGCGCATCGTGATCCGAGACGTGCACGTGCTTCAGGTTATAATATTATCCCAACGACTTCTAGCAGTATCGCTGCGACAGAGCGTGTACTACCAACGATGATAGGCAAGATAAATGGGCACTCAATACGTGTACCAACTATCGATGTGGCTGCCATCGATGTGACGTTTGTATTTGATAAGTTTAATGTGAGCATTGAAGAAGTGAGTGAAGTACTTAAATCAGCCAGTCAAAGTGATTTACGCGATATCATGGCTTATACCGACGAGCCATTGGTCTCAAGCGACTTTATTCATCAGACTGAATCGCTTATCATTGATGGGCAGCAGTTAATGGCAGTAGGTGAGCAATATAAGGTTTTTGCTTGGTATGATAATGAATGGGGCTATGCCAATAGGCTGCTAGATATGTGCTTGCATCTAGCCTCCAGCGCACCATAAATAAGTGTTTGAAGGTTACTGATAAAATAATTTAAATTTTTTAGATTATACGCTTGCATTATGAAATGATATCTATATAATGATGCACCAATGGAGACGTGGCAGAGCGGTTGAATGCACCGGTCTTGAAAACCGACAAGGGTTCATAGCCCTTCGAGAGTTCGAATCTCTCCGTCTCCGCCAAATTCTAAAAAGCCCCAATCATTACTGATTGGGGCTTTTTTTTATGTGCTTTTCCTAAGACTCTTTTCAATGATGCTGCAATGAACTAACTTGCAATGACGTCATTTATTTCATTAGCGACTCATCAAACTCTACAGTTTGTCCATCTTCTAACGTTAAAACACCTTCGCTAATCATAATAGTCATGTCCTTGGTATTTTTAATGGCACGCATGACATTGATGTCTTCAATACTACTCTCGATAATGATTTTGCCAGATTGTTCTGGTTGAATAGGAGGCTCAAACTGAGTTAAAGGTATATTGAAGCTTTTACCTTGTGTTAGTTTGGCATCTTGCATGGTTAGTGTGCCTTTGAAGCTTTGAATGGCGACTGGACCGTGGTTGGAGAGCATAAACTGTAGTTTGACTTGGTTTAGGCTATCGTTATCACTGGTTTTGACTGGCAATAGGGCGATAGGGTAGCTTTGAATATTTGCACTATTAGCTGGCTGACTGGTGACGAGAGGACTTTTCTTGCCGGTTGGATTATTTGGGTGCAAGCGCTCATATTCTCGCTGCTGTACGAGGGCTTGTTTGATAGTGGTGCGTGGCATGGCACCAGACTCGTAAGCGCCACTGAGCTTCATTCTTAGCATGTAGCGACTAAGGACTTGCTGATCGGCCTTAGGTAGCTGCTCAAAGGTGGTGCCGAGATTTTTTTGCCACTGGTCAGAGTTGGTTGGTATGGTTTTTTTATCTAGATCTGTTTGCGGAGATGAGCAGCCAGAAGCAACTGTAAGCATCGCCACCGTAATAGTTAGTAGAAGATTTTTGTTTAAACGCTGATATAACGCTACCATCGTATACCTCCTTGTCAGTACTCATAAGTAATAAAAAACAATACTTGTATCCTTTCATTTTAATATACCGCGTTTGCTGCTTTGTTGTGTGTAATTATCGCTAAATGTTGTATGGATAATTAAATAAGCCTTTTTTCAGAATAGTCCAAAAAGAGAAAACGGATAGGAAGCGTACTAGGAAATTTTAGAAGGAGTGATCGTAAATAGGATTGCTCAGAAATCGCAACAGTGGTGCCTATTTTTCAATATAAAACAGGCTCTAATGTTTATGACTCTCATAAAAAAAGACTGAGCTCACTTAAGCGGGCTCAGTCTTTTTTTATAAACCGAAAAATCTGATAGTTAATGATTGATAGCGGTCATAAGTCTAGAGCTGTGTTTGAATTCGTTACTTCTGATATAAATTAGTTAATCGTTATTTTGGTCGTTTTCCTGCAATTCAGACAAGGAGTGGGTAATATTATTGTTATGGGTCGATACAATCGCTTCATCAATGATATGTTGGCTCACACCGCGCTTGCGTAGTGTTTCGATAAAAACTTCATCATGAGCTAACGTATAATCCTGATGATCACGGTCAAGACCTTGACGAATATATAGGCGAATAAGACCTTGAATGCGCTTAAACCCCAACTCTGATGTTGTTGATTCTAGCAGCTCAATCATCTCTTCAGACAGGCGAATACTGATCGGACGCATGATTTTTTGCGGATGATCAGAAAACTTATTTTTTACACGTATAGGTATCATAATAAACCATTATTTTTAGTGAGTAAGAGTAAGGCACTCAGACAAAAAATCAACCCAATCAAAGTTGTACTTACCATACAACAAAAACATCTAAAAGAACACAGTAGCCACGCTATTATTATGATCATCACATATATAAATGGCGACAATAAAAAAAACCTTCATCAAATTATGATGAAGGTTTCAGTATATGGCTCTCCAACCTGGGCTCGAACCAGGGACACACGGATTAACAGTCCGTTGCTCTACCAACTGAGCTATTGGAGAATAAGTTGTCATAACAATGAATTTGATAAGTATTATATAACAATAATTTCTTATCTTGTTTGCGTTATGTGGGGCGTATTTTAGCCAAGTCATCATAGGCTGTCAACCTTATTACAGCATTAATTATCAATATTGTTGTAATTAATTCAAAATAGCTCGTTATCGCCTATGAAATATAGTGCTCTGGCAAATATTGAATCTAAAATTATTACTCATTTATATAGCCATCAAACCTATCAAAAAAACAAAAAAGTTACTTTGATTGATGGTTTAAGCAGTCTTTTAGCAGAGCTTTTTGCTTGTGTTTTGGCTCGGATTTGGTGGTGTGTCAGAAAGTATGCTGAGGAGATGAAAGGAGGGTGACAGCCAAAGCAAGATGATATATTTGAGGTTATGAAGACACAAATAGATATCATATGCCCCGACTGTCACAGCTCCAGTTTAAAGAAAAATGGTATAAAAAGCTATGGCAAGCAGAACTACCAGTGTAAGAACTGCAAACGTCAATTCATTGGCGACCATGCCTTAACTTATCATGGCTGTCACTCTAAAATAGAAGACATCATACGGCTAATGACGGTTAGAGGTTGCGGCGTCAGAGACATAGCCGTTATAGCCTCTATTAGTATTGGTAAAGTCCTTAGCACCATAGGCTCATCGGTCTATAAGATTACACCTAAAAAGCGCTATTATGAACGCTTAGAAGTTGATGAGTTTTGGACTTACGTGTATCGCAAAAAGCGTAAAGTTTGGCTTATTTATGCTTATGACCGCGCTACCAATGAGATTGTTGCTTATGTTTGGGGCAAACGTGACTTGAAAACAGCTAAGAAGCTAAGAGCCCGTCTTAAACAACTGAAAGTCAGCTATGGTTCTATTAGCATGGATAACTGGGATAGCTTTAAAACCGCCTTTAAAAGTGATAACAAACGAATTGGCAAACAGCACACCATAGGTATAGAAGGTAATAACTGTCGCCTTAGACACCGATTGCGACGAGCCGTTCGAAAGACCTGTTGCTTCTCAAAGAAGTTTGATAACCACTTTAAGGTGTTTGATTTGGTATTCTTCTATGTCAATTATGGCTATGTCTGATGCCAGCATACTTTTTAGAACACCACCTCGGATTTAATTAGACGACTTTTGTATCTTTTTGAATATTAAAGCAATATTTTTATTACTTAAGACAAAAAATCACGAACAAACCCTTCACATTGTGAGTGTATGTCTATAGAATACCGACCGTACGGTATCTTTTGTGCTTGAATTGTTCGATTTTTATCGATAATTCATGCTGAATCAAAAGGATACGATTGATTTGAGATGAGATGAGTGTATTGACTATGAGTCCTACTACTATTGCTTACGGTTACTTGGCCATTGCCATTATTTGTGAAGTGGCGGGCACGACGTTTTTGGCGAAGTCAGAACAGTTTACCCGTTTGCTACCGACTTTGATCATGGGTGTGCTCTATACCATCTCATTTTATTTTTTGACACAAACGCTCAAAACCATACCTCTAGGTATTGCCTATGCTTTGTGGGGTGGACTGGGTATCGTTCTGACCTCGCTGATTGGCTTGGTGTTTTTTAAGCAGACGCTTGATACGGCGGCAGTAGTGGGTATCATTATGATTGTAGGTGGTGTCGTGGTAATGAATTTATTCTCTAATTCCGTGGTGCATTGATATGGAAGTTGAAAACGCTCATAAACGTAAAAAACAACCAGAGGTTATTCGTCGTGCGCTGCTCGATCAGGCGGCAAGAATCACGCTAGAGCAAGGGTTGTCGAAAGTCACTTTTCAAGCTGTGGCAGATGCGGTTGGAGTGACTAAAGGTGGCGTCATGCATCATTTTGCTACTAAAAACGCACTCATTCTAGAAGTTTTTTATGATGCGATGGCAAAGTTTGAGGCAGAGGTAGATAACGCAATGGCTAAAGATCCAGTGCGTTACGGCTCTTTTACTCGTGCTTATATCGATGCCACTATCAGTCTGGGCGAAAAATCTCAAGAAGAATTCGATAGCCAAGCGACGTTATACGTGTTGATGCTGGGTGATAGTGAGCTGCGTGAACGGTGGGCTAAGTGGTCAAATGAGCAGTTAAAAAAGCATGAAAAGACTGATGGTGGCGAAACACTATGCATGGCGCGTTTGGTCGCTGATGGTATTTGGCTCTCTGACTTTTCGGGGATTAATATCTCGGATAAAAAATCCTTACGTGAGCGTTTAATAAAAATGACGCAACTTGAGAGGTCATGAAACCTGATCTTCAAGCACTTCATTAAAGAAATGACCTTAGCAAAGTATGCAAAGAAAAGACGTAAACATAAACTCTATGTTTAAAACTGAAACCATGACGATATGACTTAATAAGAGTGTTCTTTATAGCACCTTACCAGTCGTCAGAAGGAGTATCCCATGACAGCGACAAACACAAAAAATAAATTAACAGATATTATCAATTTAGAACAAGTACAAACCGCTTATATCAATGGTCGTTATCTGGCTGTTGATGACGCCTTGTCTACTTTTGAAGATATCAATCCAGCGACGGGTGAGTTACTGGCGACCGTTCAGCAAACGACCAATGAGCAACTCGATGAGGCTGTTAAAGCTGCGCAAAAAGGTCAGAAAGTTTGGGCAGCGATGACATCGGTTGAGCGTGGCCGTGTGCTGTTAAATGCAGTCGCTATATTGCGTGAACGCAACGATGTATTGGCACTGCTAGAAACGCAAGACACAGGCAAAGCGTACTCTGAAACTAAGTATGTAGATATCGTCACTGGTGCCGATGTCGTTGAGTATTATGCAGGTTTGGCACCAATGATTGAAGGTCGTCAGATTCCACTACGTGATAGCAGTTTTGTCTATACTCGCCGTGAGCCGCTGGGTGTGGTCGCTGGTATTGGTGCGTGGAACTATCCTATTCAAATCGCGATGTGGAAGGCAGCACCAGCACTGGCTGCTGGTAACGCAATGATATTCAAACCATCAGAAGTAACGCCATTAACCGCGTTGAAACTGGCCGAAATATTTACAGAAGCAGGATTGCCAGACGGTGTATTCAACGTTGTGCAAGGCAACTATAAAGTGGGTGAAGCATTAACTCAGCATCCTGATATCGCCAAAGTGTCATTTACAGGTGGCGTACCAACTGGCAAAAAAGTTATGTCGAGTGCAGCCGCATCGTCTCTCAAAGACGTAACACTAGAGCTCGGTGGTAAGTCACCATTGATCATATTTGACGATGCTGATATCGATACGGCTGCTGACATCGCGATGATGGCGAACTTCTATAGTAGTGGTCAAGTATGTACCAATGGTACGCGCGTGTTCGTTCCTAAGGCGATGCAAGCTCAGTTTGAGCAAGCCATTGCAACGCGTGTTGAGCGTATTAAGCTCGGTGATCCTATCGACGAAAGCATCAACATGGGCCCGCTCGTGAGCTTCCCGCATATGGAAAGAGTGCTTGGTTATATCGAGCAAGGTAAAGCCAGTGGCGCACGCGTCCTAACGGGCGGTGAGCGTGTAACGACAGATTCGCTTGCAAATGGTGCATTCGTTGCTCCGACAGTATTCACTGACTGTACCGATGAGATGACCATCGTGCGTGAGGAAATCTTTGGTCCAGTGATGTCGATATTGACTTATGAAACCGAAGAAGAAGTCATTCGCCGTGCCAATGATACCGATTACGGTTTGGCCGCTGGAGTGGTAACTGCTGATTTGACTCGAGCGCATCGAGTCATCGCTCAGATCGAAGCGGGTATCTGCTGGTTGAATACATGGGGTGAGTCAGCAGCACAAATGCCAGTCGGTGGCTATAAGCATTCAGGTGTTGGCCGTGAGAACGGCATCGAAGCCCTTGAGCACTATACACAGACTAAGTCTATCCAAGTAGAGCTGGGTAAGTTTGAATCTGTATTTTAATCACTTGTATTGAGAAAGTTCTTGATCCGTTTTTTAATCAGTAAGCTTGGTTTAACAGGGCTTATTTGCCTTTTTACTCAAAGGTTACTGATAGTAAACGATTTATCTTAAATATTATGGAGCGTTTTATGACAACAACCACACCTGAATATGACTACATCATCGTCGGCGCAGGCTCAGCAGGAAATGTGCTGGCCACTCGTTTGACTGAAGATGCCAACATTAAGGTGTTGCTGTTAGAAGCCGGCCGCCCAGATTATCGCTTAGACTTTCGCACGCAGATGCCAGCGGCACTTGCGATGCCATTGCAAGGAACGACCTATAACTGGGGTTATAAAACCGATCCTGAACCTTATATGAATAACCGCGTCATGGACTGTGGTCGCGGTAAAGGGCTTGGCGGCTCGTCATTGATCAATGGTATGTGCTATATCCGCGGTAATGCCTTGGATTTTGATGACTGGTCTAAAATACAGGGCTTAGAGGACTGGAGCTATTTGGACTGCTTGCCTTATTTTAAAAAATCAGAGAATCGTGATGTTGGCGAGAATGACTATCATGGTGTGGGTGGTCCCGTTGAGATGACTACTTCTAAGCCAGGGGTCAACCCACTGTTTCAAGCAATGATTGAGGCAGGTGTGCAAGCTGGCTATCCGCGTACTGAAGACTTAAATGGCTATCAGCAAGAAGGCTTTGGCCCAATGGATCGTTTTGTGACGCCTGATGGTCGCCGCGCGTCAACGGCACGTGGGTATCTCGACCGTGCCAAAGCGCGTAGTAATATTACGATTTTGACTGGCGCGCTGACCGATGTGATTTTGTTTGATGGTAAGCGTGCTATTGGTGTCAAAGTAGAGCATCAAGGTCAAACCAAAAACTTTCATGCTTCTCGTGAGGTGATTGTCTCCTCGGGTGCCATTGCCTCACCGCAGCTGTTGCAGCGTTCTGGTATTGGTCCTGGTCAATGGCTAAAAGACGTGGGTGTTAATGAGATTTTTGATTTACCAGGGGTTGGTAATAATCTACAAGATCATTTAGAGCTGTATATGCAGTATGAGTGTAAACTACCTGTGTCGATTGCGCCGGCCAATAAATGGTGGAACAAACCTGCCATCGGTGCGGAGTGGTTATTCAATGGTACTGGACTGGGTGCGTCGAATCAGTTTGAAGGTGGCGGGTTTATCCGTACCGATGAGAAATTCACCCATCCTAATATTCAGTATCATTTTCTACCATTAGCGGTACGTTATGATGGTCGCAGTGCAGTAAAATCTCATAGCTTCCAAGCGCACGTGGGCTCATTACGCTCGCCCAGTCGAGGCCGCGTCAAGCTGACATCGAAAGACCCAAGCGCTCATCCGAGTATCTTGTTCAACTATATGTCTCACGATCAAGACTGGCAAGAGTTCCGTGCTGCCATGCGTATCACTCGTGAGATTATGCATCAGCCAGCACTGGATCCTTATCGTGGTCGATCGATCGCACCAACCGATGATCTAGTGACCGATGCGCAGTTAGACGAGTATGTCCGTAATCACAGCGAGACAGCTTATCATCCCTCTTGTACTTGCGCGATGGGTGAAGGCAATGATTCAGTTGTGAATGGTGAAGGGCTGGTACACGGTATCGACGGCTTACGTGTCGTTGATGCGTCTATCATGCCAAATATCATCAGTGGGAATCTAAATGCAACGACTATTATGTTGGCAGAAAAAATCGCTGATAAAATGCGCGGCGTACAGCTACCACGTTCGACGGCAGATTATTTTACGGCCAATGGTGCACCGCTCAGATCGGAACCAATGCGCGCTTATAGTTCTACTGTCTAAACAATGATATTAGCTATTGGACAATGAATAATATAATACTATTTCAATAGAAAGACCTTTCACAGTGAAGGTCTTTTTTATCCGCGTTAAAGTTAAGAAGATGAGTGCTGTTATGGCTACATCTATTTATCGTTTGTCTTGCTATTTCTTATATTACTGATTTAGCAAATTTCATTTATTGGTACTGCTTTGTGCGTCATGCGGTTATTTATATTTTGCATGACTATAATTCATAAGGTTATGACGGACAAAGCAATATCAGACCCTGTTTAATTACCTATAGAGGTCTTTTATGTACAGCTCGCCATCAGAAGATGCGACAAAACCTTTGAGTCTAAATAAAACTGTCTTTTTAGGCTCGGCTATTATTTCTATTTTATTGATAATTTGGACGATTGCGTTTCCAACTTATAGTGAGACATTGTTAAGTTCGAGTATGGCATGGGTATCAGAGAATTTTGGCTGGTATTACATGTTGGTGGTTGCCGCTTATAGCATATTTGCGCTATTTGTTGGTTTCTCCAAGTACGGCGATATCAAGCTTGGGCAAGACCATGAAAAAGCCCAGTTTCCTTTTTTAGCATGGGCCGCCATGCTATTCTCGGCTGGTATCGGTATTGATTTATTGTTCTTTGGTGCCTCTGAGCCGTTGATGCACTATTTGACACCGCATACTGGTTTAGAGCCTGCTAGTGCAGAGGCCATGCGCGAAGCACTCGCGCAGACCTTCTTACATTGGGGGTTACATGGCTGGGGGATTTATGCGCTAATCGGTATGGCGTTGGCGTACTTCGCTTATCGTAAAAACATGCCACTGGCGCTACGTTCGCCGTTGACACCTGTCTTTGGTGAGCGTTTAATCAAAGGCTGGCTGGGTGATAGTATCGATACCTTTGGTGTGGTTTGTACTTTGATGGGTATCGCCACCAGCTTGGGCATTGGGGTATTACAGGCCAATGCAGGATTGACTCATGTCTTCGGTATCGAATCGAGCAAAACAGTTCAGACGATTATTATCGTAGGTGTTGTCGCGGCAGCAGCTGTCTCTGCGATGACAGGTGTGGAAAAAGGCGTACGCCGTCTCTCTGAATTCAATATGCTATCGTCGATATTGCTATTGATTGCGATATTAGTAATGGGTAACACGGTTTATCTACTGAATACCTTTACCCAAAATATCGGACAGTATTTCCAAACCATCATTTTTAAAACTTTTGATGTTTATGCTTATGATGGTCAAGCTGGTGCTGACTGGAAATCAGGTTGGACGATATTTTTCTGGGCGTGGTGGGTTGCTTGGGCGCCGTTTGTAGGCCTGTTTATCGCACGTATTAGTCGTGGTCGTACCTTGCGTGAGTTTGTCTTTGGCGTGATGTTTATTCCGCTTGGCTTTATCTTTGCTTGGTTCTCTATCTTCGGTAACTCAGCGATAGATTTGGTCGCTAATGGCGCCACTGAGCTGGGTGAAATCGCGGTTAATGATGCAGCGATGGGCATGTTTGCCTTGTTTGAGCATTTTCCTTATAGCGATGTTTTATCATTCGCTGGTGTGATTATCGGGCTTATCTTTTTTGTGACCTCAGCGGATTCAGGCGCGTTAGTATTAGCGAACTTGAGCTCAAGAGGCATGACCAATGATACAGATGCTCCAGTTTGGTTGCGCTTGTTTTGGGCTGCTGCAACAGGCTTTATCACCTTAGGACTATTATTTGCTGGTGGCTTTGCCTCGTTACAGTCAGTATCTGTGATTGCAGGTTTGCCATTCTCGCTCATTTTGGTGCTCTATATGGTGTCGATGTGGAGATCATTAAAAGAAGAAGGTAATAAACGTAAGGCTAGTACAATTGGTACGGCTAATGTACTGGACAGTGGTAAGAGCTGGAAAGCGCGCTTGCAACGTATTGTCAGTTTCCCTAGACATGCACAAGTGGAACAGTTTTTACAAAACGTGGTTAGACCTGCCATGACGGAAGTTGAAAAAGAGTTTGCCGCAGGCGGTCTAAAAACGTCTTTGGATATCCGTAATCCTGCACATATTGGACAAGATATAGACCAAGGCGTCGATGAAAGTAATGTTCAAATAGATGGTCTAAAATTGCGAGTTGGACATGGCGACGAAGATGACTTTATTTATGAAGTCAACTTGATTAAAGCTGAGCGTCCTAATTTCACATTGAGCACTTCAACTAAGAATGCAGAGTACTATTATCGTGCCGAGGTGTTTTTGAGCGAAGGCTCGCAAGAGTACGATTTAGTGGGTTACTCTAAAGAACAAGTATTGGTCGATATCTTAAATCAATACGAGCGTCATTTGCAGTATCTACATTTAGAGCGTTAATTGATTTATTAACACGTCCTGAATATCTAAGTAAAAATATTGTAAAAAACGACCCCATAAGTTGAATGCAGCTTATGGGGTTTATTTATGAATAATAAAATAGGCAGCGAGTAGATATAGGGTAAAATCTATAGAGGACAGTGCTAACGTATCAGCAAAGGATAAATTTGTGGCCACATTAAAGTACATTGCTCACTATTCTGAGCAAATCCAAGCTCAGGCGTCGCTACTCATTAGTGAGAACAGGCTGGGTGAGTATCTAGAAAAAAAGTATCCGACTAAGCACCAGATACAAAGCGATAAAATGCTTTATCAATATATCAATGAGATAAAAAACCAATATATGCGCAAAGTGGGACAGCTATCCAATGTCAGCTATAGCAGCAAGTTAAAAGTTCTCAAACATGCGCTGGGTATGCACACCACTCAATCTCGGGTGCAGGGTAGTAAGCTAAAATCGCACAATAGCATCACGGTGGCGAGCTTGTTTCAAGAAGCACCACCTGAGTTTTTGCGCATGATTGTTGTGCATGAGTTGGCGCATTTTAAAGAGCACGACCATAACAAAGCATTTTATCAATTATGCTGTCATATGGAACCAGACTATCATCAGCTTGAATTAGATACACGCTTGTGGCTGCACTGGCGAGAGCTAGAGCGTGCCATCATTTAGACAGGCATAATAATATATTTTTTATTAATATATTTTAGTATATAATATAAAGTATCGCTGATTCTAATGATGATAATAAATGGAGATGATGATGAAACGAATAATTGCCACTACGCTTGCGATAAGTGCTGCCTCATTGATAATGGTGGGCTGTACATCGACCAACGCGATGTCTCAAACAAGCAAAGTCAATCCTAAGATTAAAGAGCCTGCACCGTCGGTGTTGATTAATGTGACGTCGGACAATGCACAGGTTCAGCTCATGTCGATGGTACTTACTATGCAATCAGCACAACAAGGCGCAACTACTCGCGTTCTGCTTTGTGGGCCAGCAGGTGATATGGCGCTGCGCGTGGCACCCGATAGTGTCACAACCGGACAACCACCTAAAAACATGAGCCCACAAGGTTTGATGCAAATGGTAATGAAGAATACCAATACTAAGGTTGAGGTTTGTGCACTGTATCTACCAGGTAAAGGCCTTGATCAGTCAGCATTGATTGATGGCGTGAGTGCGGCTAATCCAGCTGAGATTGGCGCATTGATGGTAGATGGTACGACTAAAATTATGAGTTTTTAACGCTTTATAAAAAATGCTTTATAAAAACGCTTTATAAAATAGCAAGCAGACTTATCATGCTATGAATAGACAGGATGCGATATCGATTATCGTGTCCTTTTTTTGTAGTAATCATCTGAGCCGCCAGAACTACGTTATAATCTTAGCCAACCCCTATACATTCTAGTTCATAAAAGGTTTTAAGACATGATTAACACCAAGATATATAAAGCCATTTATACCTTAGCTGAAGAGCTGTTAGAAGCGGATCGTATCGGCAATCAAGCGGCATTTGATGGCTTTTATGCAGATCTAAAAGCCATTTGTACTGATAATGAAAACACAGATAAAGACCATCCGGAGCAATGGGAAACACTGGCTGACTTTACAGAGGATTTGGATGAGGCATTGGTTATTTATGACAAAGCGCTCGTAAAAGCAAAGGCGATTAACTCGAAAGATCATCTGTCATCGATTGCTTTTTCTATGGCGGTGTTACAGGTTGAGATGGGTGAAAAAGACGCCGCTATCCAGAGTTTACAGAATGCAAAAATTACTGCCAATAAGATTGAAGATAGAGAGTTTAAAGTTGAGATAGATGAGCTGCTGACCAAGTTGTTGGCTGAATAATCTCAATGAAGCAGGAGTGATCTGATATGCAAGACATACCTATTGCGATTATCGGCGGTGGTTTGAGCGGGCTATATGCAGCGTTTTTATTAGAACAAAAAGGCCTCGATTATATCCTGATAGAGGCGCGTGATAGGTTGGGCGGACGTATCGCTGTTGCCAACTCATCTGTCGATTTTGGTTCTAAAAGTGTGGATATCGATGATGATATATCAGATGACGGCTTTGATCTGGGGCCGTCTTGGTTTTGGCCAGAGTATCAGCCGCAGTTGAGCAATCTTATTGACGCATTAGGTTTGCCACGTTTCGTCCAGTTCGAAGAAGGCGATATGATGGTTGAACGTGGTGCCAATGAGTTGCCTATCCGTACGCAAGGCTATCAGAGCTCGCCACCATCTATGCGTCTGGTGGGTGGTATGACTGCTCTAACGGATGCTCTATATGCTCGCTTAGATGCCAAGCGTATCGTCACAGGACAGATAGTCAGGCGCTTAACCAAGACTGATAAGCATGGCGAAAGTCATCAGTATAGCGAAGATAGTCAGCATAGTGAAAATCATCAGTATATAGAAATAGAATGTGAGTATGGCTCTGAACATATCAATGCTGGTCAAACAACCACCCATCGAGTGCAGCATGTGTTACTAGCATTACCACCTCGGTTAGTAGCCAGTAATATCGTATTTGAACCTGCTTTACCGCAAGATTTAGCGATCGAGTGGCAAGAGACGGATACTTGGATGGCACCACATGCCAAGTACATGGCTGTTTATGACTCACCGTTTTGGCGAGATAGTGGTCTCTCGGGGGCAGCACGAAGTGCGATAGGGCCGCTGACTGAGATTCATGATGCCTCATTGGCAACAGGTGACGGGGCTATTTTTGGCTTCTTTGGTGTTCCTGCTCATGTACGCCAAAGCGTCTCAGAGATAGATCTAAAAGCGCATTGCCGCGCGCAGATGGTACGTCTATTTGGTGAGCAGGCAGGTAAGCCAACGGCTGAATATATCAAAGACTGGTCTCAAGACGCATTTACCGCGACCACTGCTGATGCGAGTGGCTCAGGTCAGCATACGGTAGCACCAACGACCAAACCAAAAACAGGCCTGTGGCAAGACAGTCTAACAGGTAGCGCAAGTGAATGGTCAGAGACGTTTCCTGGTTATATTGCTGGTGCCATTGACGCGGCAAACAAAGCGGTCCAAGAGTTACCTACTAGTATTTTACGCTAGTAATGGTCGACGAATAAGCTCTTTATTCGAGGTTTTAGTTTTTTCAACGTAAATGGACTAAGGCCTGTCCTCATTTCAAAGACATCTAAGACACGTTCTAACCATTTAGCTCATGAGTACAAATGAGCGGTTAGTTATGCAAAATATCGGAACTACGTTTTTCAATATCCTTGAACTGCTTGCTTTCTCTGATTAGTGTTGAAAATTTTGATTTTTTGCTAAACGCTGAGAATTGTTTATTCTGCATCTTGAGATGCTCTTCTTTAGATATCGCTTCTTTAACCGTTAAAGTTGTACCACTGGAAAAAACAGGTGCAGATGACCCCGTTTGAAAAACTTCTGAGCTCATAGGTAATATAGCCAGCGCAGAAGTCATGGGTATCATGGTTGATGTGAATACTACGACACTTAGTAATAGCTGATGATTGCTACGAGTAAATTCTATCTTCATTATCATGCTCCCTTTTGCATAAATAATAGTGTGCGATATCAACTCTCTTTATGACAGATGATATCGCTATCAATCATGATTGACTGGATTAAGAATGACGGTTGGTCTTATATAGCGTGTCTTTTGTATTGTGGTCAGCGGTGTCTTTGGTTGCTCTAGAGGGTTGCTGTACTGTTGAGTTTTTGATCGTTGATTTGTTCGTTGTTGATTTCTTTGATGTGTCTGTTTTTGTCTTTACCGTCTGCTTTTTATCATTGGCCTGCTGAGTGTTTTTAGTGTCTCTGGTGGCGTTATTGTTTTTGGTGCTATTGGTAGCTTTCTCTTGTTGCTTAACCGCCTCTTGGCTTGTCGATTTATTTTTTTGCTTAGAAGAGTCGTTTGTATGGTTTTGCTTGTGAATTTGATACTGTGAGCTGTCATGTAAAGCAGCACTTGCTGGTACTGTCATGACAACGCAAGTAGAGGCGGCTAATAT
>NZ_JBQSXG010000013.1:0-41616 GCF_052378005.1 Psychrobacter sp. AOP31-B2-9 | reverse complement strand
TAAGTAAAAGAAAAAAGGATATCTTATGATTTCAGCTGCGATTGTTGGTGGTACGGGCTATACAGGTATTGAGCTTATTCGCTTATTATCTGCCCATCCAAAAGTATCTATCGATTTGCTAACATCACGTAGTGAAGCGGGTACACGAGCTGATGAGATATTTCCAAGCTTACGTGGTATATCTGACATTGTATTTAGTGATTTAGGTGACAAGACTCTTGCTACGCTACAGCAGTGCGATGTGGTGTTTTTTGCGACGCCGCATGGCGTTGCTATGAAGCAAGCGGAAGCATTGACGCAAGCGGGTGTAAAGGTCATTGATTTGGCTGCTGATTTTCGGTTGCAATCATTGAACGACTTTGAGCACTGGTATAAACAGTCTCATGCTTGCCCTGAGTTGTTAAAGACTGCTGTTTATGGCTTACCTGAAGTCAATCGCGATAAGCTTGCTGATGCTTTGGTAGTAGGTAACCCTGGTTGTTATCCAACCACGGCTATTTTAGGTTTGAAGCCAATAATTGAAGCGCAAAATAAGCAAGCAGAAAGACTGGTTGAGTCTCGTATTGTCATTGATGCAAAGTCAGGCGTTTCAGGCGCAGGTCGTCAAGCAAAGCTTGCGCTTAACTATGCTGAGTCGACTGATAATTTTAAGGCTTATAGTGTCGAGGGGCATCGTCACCTGCCTGAGATTGAGCAGGGTGTTGCACAGTTATTAGACAGTCAATTTACCCATCGTATTCGTTTTTTACCGCATCTGGTGCCAATGATACGCGGTATGCTGAGTTCTATTCATCTAGAGCTTACTGATGCTGGTGCAGCTATTGATTGGCAGCAAGTTTTTGAGACGGTATACGCATCAGAGACATTCATTGATGTGATGCCAAAAGGTATTTATCCAGATACACGTAGCGTGCGTGCTAGTAACCGCTTACGCATTGCCGTGCATCAAGACAATGATCGTGCTGAGTTGACGGTTATCGTGGTGCAAGATAATTTGGTCAAAGGAGCCGCAGGTCAGGCGGTACAAAACATGAACGTGATGTTTGGCTTTGATGAGACAATGGGGCTGAATTTTGCTCCTATTGTTCCTTAATGTAGTTTGTCCTCGCCAAACGGCGCACATTCATGTTGCTAGGTATTGCCTATAAATTCCGTTATAATAAAAAGCCTTTATTATTAAGAGATACTGTTTAAATGCGTGCCAAGTCCGTATTACGTTTTTACTCACAGTTAGCACGTCTATTGTGCAAAAATTCTATTTGTCATAATGATGAGTGTGAACTCCTTTTTATTACAAATAAAAACAGCTTGATTAAAAGTGTGGGTGGTACTCAACAAGGTGCATGCTGAGACCTTAAGTGGTAAGGGTGGCATGCCATTACAGGTATTAGGCGCCAATATTAATCCATTGCCTGAAAATGCTTTTGAATACAAGTTCGATATTGGCATGCTGGCAAATGATGGCAGATCAAAACTTTTGACGCCAACGCTGATATTGCTTAATGATGATAACTTTGTAGAGGTGCCGCTGGATCATCCAGTTGATATGATAGAAGGTATTGTCCGTATTCGTGGCCGTTTTATCATGCCATCAAACTTTAAACCATTACAAGTTAAACTCAGTTTAGAAGCTGATGGACAAGAGGTAGAGCAGCTTTATGATTGGAAGAATGGTGCTCGAGTTAATAATATGCCGCTATCACTTTTAGAGTTACCAGAAGTCGATGATAGTCCAATCGAGCCGTAGCTGTATGCTTATTATCATGTCTGCTAATCTTTCTTATTTCTATTATAAACATACTTATTAATTTGCATTCTAATTATGATAAAACAAATGATATTACAGACCATGCCACTTGTTGCTGACTGGCACTTTCCCCATATGCCAGATGTTCGTGCGCAAGATGGTAATACAGACGATGATACCTCACCACAAGCGGATGTACTAGTAGCAGAGCCTGAAGTGGCTAAACCGCCCATGTATGCAGTTGTGATGTATAATGATAATTATACACCGATGGAATTCGTTGTTTATATTTTGCAGTCAGAATTTCGTCATAGCATGGATTCAGCCGTTGAGATTATGTTGACAATCCACAATAGCAGCAAAGGTATTGCAGGTATTTATCCAAAAGATATTGCTGAGACTAAAGCCAAAAAAGTAAATAGTTTGGCACATCGTGAAGGATATCCATTATTGACTCAGATAGAGCCACATCAAGGCGAATAGAAATATTTTTCAATGTTCAAAAAATGCTAGTATTTGCAACTTTCTCAAAGCTCTCAATTGTCATAACTATTATGAATAACTCGCTTTTATAGTGAGTTTGGTATATGTCCTACATCCCCACATATCGTATCCTTCATGATCAATTCAAAAAGTACACGCACCTATATCAAACACGTTTAGCTTGTACATCGTACGTATGCTCTTTTTTCCACTATGTTTTTTTGGATGTTATCAGCTGACTGCTTTAATAAACTCTAAGTAATGTTTTTACATCCTATCACCCTCTTTTATTATCCTCTCATTTTTTTATCTATGTCATTCTCTACATTTTTATCGCTATTGATGTATAGTCAAAAAAGTCTAAAATAGTTACAAGTCAGCTAAGTTCAGAGTGTGCCAGATAGTATATTTAGAGAGGGTAACGCTGTAGCCATTGCGTGGTTCTCTGACTATAGACTATGCTTTGATACATTTTAATCGATGTTAATAGATTGACTCTCGCTGAGTATCGTGTTGAGATAAAGAACAGCGAATATGCGTTATCAAAAACCTTAATTGATGATAGGTAGGCAATACCGTTATTTATATAGTGTTTTACCAATGCCATTTGGTAAGATGTCTTAATAATACAAACATTACCCTTGAACAATCCATCTATCGCCCTGATTTACTTACTAACTCATTTATAAAGCTATCAATTATAAAGATAGGTATAACCGTAGGAAGTTGTTATGTTAAGTCGTCATCTTGAAGTTTCTTTGCGTTTAGCAATGACACTTGCGCGTCAAAAATCGCATGAGTATCTTACTGTTGAACACTTACTACTGGCATTGTTAGAAAATACACATGCTGCTAATACATTGACTGCTTGCAATGCAAATGTCTCAACGCTGCGTACTGAGCTAGAAGCTTATATTAATAAGCACACGCCAACGATAGATGCAGATACAGAGCAGTCACCACAGCCAACCCAAAGTTTTGATCGTATCCTGCAGCGTGCTATTTTTCATGTGCAATCTATCGGTGGTGGACGTTTGGTAGAAGGTTCGGATATTTTGGTGTCTATGTTCTCAGAGCATGATACGTATGCTGTTTATTTGCTCAAAAAGCAAGGCATCAGTCGCCTTGAGCTGACTCAATACTTGTCACATGGTCAAGATAAAGAAGAGCCATCTGAGCCGCGTGCTTCGATGACTGGTGAGCGCCGTAATGCCTCAGAGAAGACTAGCAAAGACCCATTGGTTGAATTCGCGACCAATTTAAATCAACGTGCTGCGGAAGGTAAAACAGATCCATTGATTGGACGCACCTCTGAGATTGAGCGCGCTGCGCAAGTATTGTGTCGTCGCCGCAAAAATAATCCGTTGTTAGTCGGTGAGCCTGGTGTTGGTAAAACTTCTATCGCAGAAGGCTTGGCATGGTTGATTATCAACGATAAAGCACCGAAGCCACTTAATGGTTGTGTGATTTACAGTCTGGATATTGGTTCATTAATTGCAGGCACTAAATATCGTGGTGATTTTGAAAAACGCATGAAATCACTGTTAGATGCACTAAAGAAAAAGCCCAATGCTATTTTGTTTATCGATGAGATTCACATGATTATTGGCGCAGGGTCGTCAATGAGCAGCAATATGGACGTGTCTAACTTAATCAAGCCAGCACTGGCTAACGGTGAGTTGCGCTGTATTGGTTCGACTACATTTACTGAGTATCGTCAAGTATTTGAAAAAGACCATGCGCTTTCTCGTCGTTTCCAAAAAATTGATGTAAAAGAGCCTAGCGTTGATGACAGTATCGATATTTTACGTGGCCTAAAACCACGTTATGAAGAGTTTCATAATGTTGAATATACTGATGAAGCCTTGATTACAGCCGTGCAGCTATCTGACAAACATATTCACGAGCGTTTTTTACCAGATAAAGCCATTGATGTGATCGATGAAGCGGGTGCATATAAGCGTTTAGGTGTGATTCCTGATGCCAATGATATCGATGTAGAAGAAAGCTTTATTGCGGATATAGAGCAAGACTTTGATGCGCAAATTGACGCTGATGAAGAAGGTCTGAATGAAGAGATCGATAGTGAAATACAGGACCAACCAAATACTGCAAAAGTTGATGATCATCTCCAATCAACTAGTGAAGCAAAAGCGGCTAAGACCAAAAAGAAACCACCAATGAAAATCGATGTGGCGGATATTGAGGCTATCGTGGCCAAGCTGGCACGTATTCCACCAAAGTCTGTATCTAGTGATGATAAGAGTGTTCTCAAGCACTTGGACCGTGACCTTAAGCATCTTGTATTCGGTCAGGATGAAGCAATTGAAACCTTAGCAGATGCCATAAAACTGTCTCGTGCGGGTCTAAAAGCACCAGATAAGCCGATTGGATCATTTATGTTTGCCGGTCCAACTGGGGTTGGTAAAACGGAAGTCTCTCGTCAGTTAGCCAATTTACTTGGTGTCGAGTTGGTGCGTTTTGATATGTCAGAGTATATGGAAGCGCATACCGCTTCACGTCTGATTGGTGCACCTCCAGGTTATGTTGGTTACGACCAAGGTGGTCTGCTTACCGAAAAAATCAACCAGCATCCACATTGTGTGTTGTTGCTTGACGAAATTGAAAAGGCGCATCCTGATGTCTTTAACTTGTTACTACAGGTTATGGATCATGGAACATTGACAGATAATAATGGTCGTGTTGCCGTCTTTAAACAGGTTATCGTTATCATGACCACTAACGTTGGTGCTGACAGCATTAGTCGCTCGTCTATGGGCTTTACTGAACAAGACCACAGTCGTGACAATACAGAATCTCTAAAGCGTGTCTTTACCCCTGAATTCCGCAATCGTCTGGACGCTATTATCCAGTTCAATCCATTGGATACTTCAGTAGTGGTTTCAGTGGTTGATAAGTTCTTGGTTGAGCTACAAGTACAACTTGATGATAAGCAAGTGACATTAGAGATTGATGATGACGTGCGCACTTATCTGGCAGATAAAGGCTATGATCGTCTGATGGGTGCTCGTCCAATGCAGCGTCTGATACAGGATGAGATCAAAAAACCTCTAGCAAGTATGATTTTGTTTGGTGATTTGGTCAATGGCGGCGTGGTGCACTTAACCTTAGAACCTAATGATATTAACGAAACACAGAGCGATACGGTTAAGCTTGGTAAGTCTATAGATAAAGGCACCGAAAACAGTCGCATCACTTTGACGGTGGTTGAGACTCACGAGCCATATTCTGAGTCAGTAGCAAGCTGATTATTGTCTTAGCAATATATTATAAATATTAAACAAGTACGATAAGAACGGTTACCATGTTGTTGCGGTAGCCGTTTTTTTTATTGCTATAATTCACAATAGAGCCAATCTAATATTGATTGTCATATGTATTGATTTTCACATGAGCCATAAGGTACATAGATAAAAGGTTATAACAAATAAAAAAGGATATATGATGGAACTGTTTGATGAGCAAGCAACCAAAACCCCAGAGCAAAAACAAGCAATTTTAGATAATGTTCGATTGCCAATAGATTGGAAGACTGCGTTAGCAGAGGAATTAACGTCTGAAAATATGGATAAGCTGCGAGCATTTCTAAAAAAAGCTTATCAGTCAGAGGATAGTGTTTACCCGCCTGCACCACTAATGTTTAATGCTTTTAATTTGACACCTTTATCTAGTGTTAAGGTCGTGATACTAGGACAAGATCCTTATCATCGCCCAGGACAAGCCATGGGACTGTCATTTTCAGTACCTAAAGCGATTCCTAAGCCACCATCACTAAATAATGTGCTGAAAGAGATGGCCAGTGACATTGGTATTGGTGCGTCTGTACATGGTGATTTAACTTACTGGGCACAGCAAGGCGTATTGCTACTTAACAGTTCGCTGACGGTAAAAGAAGGTGAGCCAAATAGCCATCAAAATCAGGGCTGGGAGCAGTTTACTGATGCAGTGATTGATGTGGTCAATGAACAAACAGAACACACTGTATTTATATTATGGGGTAGTAAAGCACAGAAAAAAGGTAAGTATATTAATACTGACAAACATCTCATTTTAACAGCTGTGCATCCGTCACCACTTGCTGCTAACCGTGGTGGTTTTTTTGGTTCTAAACCATTTTCTAAGACCAATGATTACCTAGTGCAGTATGGTCAAACGCCAATAGATTGGCAACTGCCACAGTAAATGATAAGTATTAAGCATATGAATTTAGATACCTATTCGTTAGTTGATAACCTTACTAATAATACTCTGCCAACCGAACATCAGATAAAAACCAGTATATTTTGGTCTATTGAAGATGCTAAATGGATGCACAAAGCCCTTCAGCTTGCTAAGCAAGGTGCTGAATGCGGAGAGGTGCCAGTAGGTGCGATTTTGGTGCATGATGATGAGATTATTGGACAAGGATTCAATGAGCCGATCGGTCGTCATGATTCGACGGCACACGCTGAAATCATCGCTTTACGAGATGCTTGTACGAGTTTACAGAATTACCGCTTGCCATTACAGACAACACTCTATGTTACCTTAGAACCTTGCACAATGTGTATTGGGGCACTGATTCACGCGCGTGTTGATAGGTTGGTATACGCAGCGAGTGAACCACGGGCAGGTATGGTAGGTAGTCAGATGGATTTATCCATACAGCCTTTTTATAATCATAATATTCGAGTACATAGTGGACTGTGTAGTAAGCATAGTAGTCAGATGCTTAAAGCCTTTTTTCGCGAACGTCGAAAATTAGCAAAAAGCAAAGAGAAAACAAGTAATTAACAAGATAAGTGTCTTGCTGCTAGTGATGCTATGGTTTCTTTGCTATAATATTGCCCTATTTGTTAATGTGATTATATATTTACTATCAAGTATTTGATAAACAAGTAAATATTGATCCATCACTAACAGTAAGCTGTATAAGTATTGTCTATTATTTAAGTGAGCATTATGACCGTTTCTACATCTGATAATTCTACACTTAATGAGGTCAGCCCTGACAATAATACTGACCAAGCGCAATCACTACGTTACCCAGTCATCTGTATTGATGGACCGAGTGGTGCAGGTAAAGGTACAGTCACATGGCGTTTAGCCCAAGCATTGAATTATCAGCTGCTCGACTCAGGTGCTTTATACCGTATTGTAGGACTTAAAGCATTCGAAGCGGGATTAATTGCAGCAGATGCCAGTCAAGCCATCGATGAGGCAGCTGTATTAAAACTGACGCAGAGCTTAGAAATTGCATTTTTACCTAATAACCAGTCAGGGCGTATCGATATTCTTGTCAATGGTGAGGCTGTTGGTGAGCAAGTGCGTAATGAAACCGTTGGCGGTTATGCATCACAAATAGCTATATTTCCAAAAGTTCGCGAGGCATTGCTAAAATTACAACAGGATATGGCAACTCGCTCAGGACTGGTAGCGGATGGTCGTGATATGGGAACCGTTGTGTTTCCAGATGCTGATGTCAAAGTGTTCTTGACAGCGAGTGCTGAAGCGCGTGCGGAACGCCGTGTGGCACAGCTAAAAAATGCGGGGCAAGCGGCAGATTTTGACGCAATCTTAACCACGATTAAAGCCCGTGATGATCGTGATGAAAATCGTACAACGGCACCATCAAAGCCTGCAGCAGATGCCTTACTATTAGACAGCTCAGCATTAGATGCTGATACGGTTTATGAGCAAGTTAAGCAACACTGTCAGATTAAAGGTATATTTTTTAATAGTTAATAAAAACAATATATTAAGCATTAAAAGCTTTGCTATCAGGTTGGGTTTTGGTATAAAATCGTACCTGCGAAAATTGATAGGGTTTAGGTAGCTTGAAAAAGATAGAGTTTGGCACTGTAAATATAAGTCTTTTAATGTAAGACTGTTGTTGTTAATGAGTTTGTCCTATAATGCGCTTATTAACAACAAACGTTTTTATATATGATTGCATGAGATATAAAACCAGTATTCTCGTTTTATGCAATCATAAATTTGATCCGTACTGTGCTGGACAGGATACGGCTATACAAAGGTAGACATAATGGAATCATTTGCTGAACTATTTGAAGCGAGCATCGAAGAAACAGGTCTGGATATTGAGCGTGGCTCGGTTATCACCGGTACTGTTGTAGCCATCGATAGCGACTGGATCACTGTTGATACTGGTCTGAAATCTGAAGGTATTGTCGCTCGTGAAGAGTTTTTAAGCGAAGAAGGCGAACTTGAAGTTGAAGTTGGCGATAGCGTTGATGTCGTGGTTGAAGCAGTTGATAATGGCATGGGTCAAACCTTGCTATCACGTGAAAAAGCCAAACGTGTTGAAACTTGGAACTTCCTTGAAAAAATTGCTGATAATGATGAAATCGTAAAAGGTATCATTTCAAGCAAAGTTAAAGGCGGTTTCACTGTAGATATCGGTTCAGTACGCGCATTCTTACCAGGTTCATTGGTAGATGTACGTCCTATCCGTGATACGACGCATCTTGAAGGCAAAGAGCTAGAATTCAAAGTTATCAAACTTGATCAAAAACGTAACAACGTTGTAGTTAGCCGTCGTGCAGTTATGGAAGCTGAAAATTCAGCTGAGCGCGAAGAGCTATTGAACAAGCTTGAAGAAGGCATCGAAATCGAAGGTATCGTTAAGAACCTTACTGATTACGGCGCATTCGTTGATCTTGGCGGTATTGATGGTCTATTGCACATCACTGATATGGCATGGCGCCGTATTAAGCACCCATCAGAAGTTGTTGAAGTCGGTCAAGACCTAAAAGTTAAAGTATTGAAGTTTGACCGTGAGCGCAATCGCGTTAGCCTAGGTCTAAAACAACTTGGTACTGATCCTTGGGATAACGTTGGCGGAACTTATCCAGTAGGTAGTGTTGTTAAAGCACGCGTAACAAACCTAACTGATTATGGTTGTTTTGCTGAGATTTCTGAAGGTATTGAAGGTCTAGTACACGTATCAGAAATGGATCATACCAACAAAAACATCCACCCATCAAAAGTTGTTCAAGTGGGCGATGAAGTTGAAGTAATGATTCTTGATATCGATGAAGAACGTCGTCGTATCAGCCTAGGTATCAAACAAACTCTTGCTAACCCATGGGATGAGTTTGATAAGAAACATGAGCGCGGTGACAAAATCACTGGTACGATCAAATCAATCACTGACTTCGGTATCTTTATCGGTCTAGACGGTGGTATTGATGGTCTTGTTCATCTATCTGATATCTCTTGGAACGAAACTGGCGAAGACGCTATCCGTAACTACAATAAAGGCGACACCGTTGAAGCAATGGTATTGTCAGTAGATGCAGAAGCTAACCGTATCAGCCTAGGCGTGAAGCAGTTAAGCTCTGATCCATTCAACGAATACCTAGTCAACAATGACCGTGGTGCTATCGTTAATGGTAAAGTAAAAGAAGTAGATGCTAAAGGTGCTACTATCGAACTTGCTGACGAAGTAGAAGCTTATCTACGTGCCTCTGAGATCCAACGTGACCGCGTTGAAGATGCAACTAAGCATCTAACTGTTGGTGATGACGTTGAAGCTAAAATTATCAGTGTTGATCGTAAAACACGCAACATCAACTTGTCTATCAAAGCGAAAGACGAAGCTGAAGAGCGTCAAGCGATTAAAGAACTAAGCAGCACAAGCACTACTGCTGCTGCTCCAGGAACTGACGCACAACCAAAAACTATTGGTGACTTGATCAAAGAGCAAATGCAGTAAGCTGCTAAGCTATTGATACAGAAGTAATAAAAAAAGCGACTCCGGTCGCTTTTTTTTATGAATAACGTTTAATATTACGATTGATTAGTAAGATTTTTGCCTAATATGGACAAACTCTTATTTTCATTTATCGTGATATCCGTTATCATTTGCAGCATTGAGTAACAAGATGTGAGTGGCCACTTATTTAAATCGATAGTAGTGTATGGATAGTCCAGTTTTTATTCTGTTCATATTTCATAAATGTATAAGGTAAGACTCGATATCTCAGAACGTCACTATTGAGCTGACAAATGAATCATTTTTTTGACTCACAATCATTTTATCCATTAATCAACAAGGCAAGCGTAATAATGCAGCAAGCAATTAACAAGTCTGAATTTATTAGTAATTTGAGTGCGAACTGTGACAATATGGCTGATACCGTGGTCGATGATGCAGTGCGTGAAATATTAAATTTGATGACCCATACTCTAGCCAATGATGGTCGAGTAGAGGTTCGAGGGTTTGGCAGTTTTTGTCTACATCATCGTCGTGCCCGTCTAGGACGTAACCCTAAGACAGGAGAGAGCGTGCCAGTACCTGCTAAAGCTATTCCACACTTTAAGCCTGGTAAAGCACTACGTGAAGCAGTTAATGATACTGTTGCAAACGGTTAATACTAATCATTGAGCAAAGCATTTTCTAAGAAATGCTTTGCTCTGTGCTTTTTTTGAAATTGTATCCTAAAAGTATAAATAACACACCAAATTGAGGTAACTGTCTCATGCGTTTTATATTATTTGTATTACTGTTTTTGAGCTTTGCTTATTCACTTGGTTTGGTGTTAACAAACAATACTGAAGTCGGTGTAAATCTATTATTTTCGCAAGCACCTACGATGAATTTAGGGTTACTACTGATACTTTGTTTGATGCTTGGTATTGTGATTGGTATTCTATTGGCATTGCTTATCTTCCGTGTGTTACAGAACAAATGGGAGATTTCTCGTTTGCATAAACTCAATAAGAATCTGAAAGAGCAAGTCGAACAAGCTAATATCGTGATTGATCGTCAAGCAAACGCGGCCACGCTAGATGAGTCTGGTTATGACTTTGCGACAACGAATACAGACGATATCATGGTCAATGATTTAGATGAAGGGTCTACGCTTGCTAAATCTAAGCGTGATTAACGATAAACAAGAAGTTTGCGGCTAAACTATTTACACTTCTTTCAGAACTCTGATATGGCAAAACTATGAATGATATAACTAAGTCTCCAGTCATCGTTGCTCTAGATAATATGACCATGGAGGCGTCTTTAGCACTGGCTGATCAATTAGATCCAGCATTGTGTCGCCTGAAAGTCGGCAAAGAGCTATTTACTCGTTGTGGTCCTGAGATTGTTAAATCACTACATCAGCGAAATTTTGATGTGTTTTTAGACTTGAAATTTCATGATATTCCCAATACTACTGCACAAGCCGTTTTGGCAGCGGCTGAGCTTGGCGTATGGATGGTAAACGTCCATGCCAGTGCAGGCCTTAAAGCCATGTCACTCGCAAAACAGCGGTTGCTAGATGGTGGCTACGAGACATTACTGATAGCAGTGACTGTTTTGACCTCTATGGATAACGAAGCATTGATGCAAACAGGCATTACTGATGGCTTAGATGCACAAGTGAGTCGATTGGCACAACTGACTAAGCAAGCTGGGCTTGATGGTGTGGTTTGCTCAGCACAAGAAGCCAAGGCCCTTAAAGTCTTATGTGGAGCAGACTTCAAACTAATAACTCCTGGTATTCGTTTGCTAGAAGACAATGCGGATGATCAAAAACGCATTTGCACACCGAAACAAGCATTAACGGATGGTTCAGACTATCTTGTTATTGGACGCTCCATCACTAAAGCAGAAAATCCTGCTGCTAAGTTGCAGTTGATACTTAAAGGCATCTGACGGTGAATAGCACAAAGTAACTCCAAGATATAAAAAAAGACAGCCTAACTCGCTGTCTTTTTACTTTTTGTTGGTAAGTAAAAAGGTGCTAAACTATTTGTGTTTACTTGATGATATTGGCATATATGAAATTACAAATTTTGAGTGACTTACATATTGACAGCTATGCTCGTCAGTCACATCCGATAGGACATATTCCTAAAACGAACGCAGATGTAGTATTAGTGGCAGGAGATACAGCAAACAGCGATAGCGGTATGCCATGGCTGCAAGAACAAGCTGCACGCTTACAAGTACCACTCATTACTATTACGGGCAATCACGAGTACTTTGGTGAAGATGTTCTGAGTTTTGATAAAAAAATAGCAACATGGGATAACTATGACGAAGTTTTAGCTCAAGGCCTGCGCGTACTGCAGTGTCAGTATGTTGATATTGGGGATGTCAGGATCTTAGGCTGTACTCTCTGGACCGATTACCAGTATCAAGCCAATGAAGATACCATGGTAGCAGTTAAGAAATTTATGCGTGATTACACCCAAATTTATGCAGGTGGCGCATTTTTTTCCCCTGAAATCTCCATGCAATTACATGCAAAACAACGTCAGTGGTTAAAACAGTCGCTCATAACTGCACAGCAATTGGGCAAAAGAGCAGTGGTAATGAGTCACCATAGTATCAGTCCTTTGTCTGTGTCTGAAAAATATGCGTCCTTACCCAGTAATGCGGCTTTTGTTAGTGATTTCTCGGCATGGATGCAAGAGCCATGGGCGCCTGAATTATGGGTGCATGGCCACACACACGAGGCTTTTGACTACCAGATTGATAAAACACGGGTCGTTGTTAATCCTCGTGCTTATCCAAACGAGGTGAGTAGTACGGCATTAGAGTTTGCATGGGATAGAGTCATTGATATCCATTAGCGTATGTTTATAAGGTGCTAGTTTGTAATTAAGTAATTAGGTGAAGACACAGCTTAGATATCATCTAAGCTATGGATATTACAATTGTACGGATATTTTGTTCATTACTACCAAAAAATCTGCTACGCTTGCTACCATGAGCCAAAATACGAATAGCACACTCTCGCAACTCCCCGCTGAAAAGCTTATGAGTCACACTCGTAATGCGCCAGCGCCTTCGCACCTGCCTGACAGTATGATTCCCTCAGTCAGCTTATTGCCTGATAACAAGCGTTTGATTCTCTTTACTAGACACTCTCTACGTGAGCGTTCGGATGGTAATGGTTTTGCCAGTTATCAGTTACCACTGACGCCGAAAGGTCGTGTATTAGCAAAGTCTTGGGGACGTTGGTTAGGAGGGAATCTACCATACTCACTCGATGTCGATAGTATCTCAAGCCCGATTGGTCGCTGCGTTGATACTGCTGAGTTGATGCAAGAAGGGGCTGGTTTAAAACGTGACATTTCGCACCAGTCATTATTGGTAGAGCCTGGTAGTTTAGTTACAGAGCCTGACATTGCCAATCCCATATTTAAAGAAGTGGGTGTGCTGAACTTTATTAATCGATTCTTAAAAGGCAATCTAGAAGGTACTAAAAATGCTTATCAAGGTGGTCTTGATATTTTGTCACTGTTTTATCAGAATCAACCACAGCACGGGCATTTAATGCTTGCGGTCAGTCATGATACCTTACTGTCTGCATTTTTAGCGGTGATGTTCGATGTCATTGAAATTGATTGGAATGATTGGCCAAAGATGATGGAAGGGGTGTTCTTATGGTTTGATGACAAACCTTTTGAGCAAGCAAGTGCCCATTTTGTTTGGCGCGGTGTGCTCTATACTCGTCCAATTCACACTCTATTAGAAGGCTACTGTGCAGCAGGACATCACCCAAGCAAATTGCTATTACCACCAGAAGCAAAATGGGAGTGATTTCTCTTTATAACACCAATTCCAAACAGTACGATTAGCGGCTTCACACTTGTTTAGTTGACAATGTGTAGTACTTGTTTGCCTTACAACCGTTTTCTCTACAACTCTAATGTTGTGAATGGTATCAGTTTTTAGACACGCATAAAAAAACCTCATCACTAGGATAAGGTCTTTTTTATTACGCTATTACAGCGTGATAGGGTCTAAACGTGACAAATCTTAAGCTTGTAAGCTTTTGATTGTTTTGTTTAGGCGGCTCTTACGACGAGCAGCTTTATTCTTATGAATAATACCTTTGTCAGCCATACGATCAAGAACTGGTACCGCTTTTTTGTAAGCTTCGGTAGCCGCATCATAATCTTTAGCTGTGATAGCCGCATCAACACGTTTTAAGTAAGTACGAACCATAGAGCGTTGTGACGCAGAGTTCTGACGACGTTTGGTGTTTTGACGGGCGCGTTTACGAGCTTGTGCAGTATTAGCCACGCGTATCTCCTTGATAAAGACAGATAAAATATGAATGTTGGGTGTAAAAAAGTTTAACAATCACCGGTGACGAGCAGCCTCTCGTCAAACATGATATCGATGTCTAATATTAAAGTATCTAATATTAATAGTGCATCGCAATCGCCATAACTGTTTGGAATAATTAAACAGCGTTGACGTGTAAAGCCGGTTATCTTATCAAATTATTGCGCTTAGAACAATAAGTTTGATGATTAATAGTAAAAGAAGTTATGCTAGCATATGGATTATCGGTTTCTCTAGTGGCTATTAGGGTTCTGTAGCACATTTAGGCCTAAAAATATTAAGGTGGACTCGTAATTCCCGGCGGTTGATAACAACTTTTACAATATATTTTATAGAATACCGTCAGTTATGTATTAATTTAGGTATGATACTAAGGCAAGTCCTCACTCTGAGTATTACTTTTAAAATGGGGGCACCGCTTAAAGTGATGGACTTATAAAATACAAGATTTATCATCACTATAAAATTTTTAACACTATATAAATGGATAGGGTATGCAGCGAAAAGCAATTGTAATTGGTGCAACAGGGCTGGTAGGGCAGTATCTGGTTAAGCAACTTAGTGAGCTTTATGACACGTTAATTGTGATTGCAAGGCGTCCACCACGCTATATCAATGCCCGTATGCGTTTTTATCAGGTAAACGATTTTGACAACTTAACTGAAATATTTGCAAGCGTTGGTGCCGATCGTAAGACTGATGCGTTTAGTTGTCTTGGTACTACCAAAAAAGAGGCTGGTAGTGATGAAGCTTTTAGAAAAGTTGACCATGATTATAATGTGAGATTTGCTCAATTGTGCCAAGATAAAGGGGTTGAAAACTTCTTTTTATTGTCCTCCATGAATGCTGATATTCGCAGTCGTTTTTTATACAATCGAGTCAAAGCTGAGACTGAACAGTCTATTATATCATTGGGTTTTACACAGCTCGTAATTTTCCGTCCTTCATTGCTGCTCGGTAAGCATAAAGGTCGGCCACTTGAAAGTATTGGTCAAAAGGCTTTCAGGCTAATATCACCTCTTGTTTCAGAATCATTGTCACTACATCCTATTTCCGCTAAACGTGTTGCTAGTGCAATAGTAATGAGCGCGCATGATATCTACGAACGTAGTAAGTATCGTACTGGCCCTACGATCAAAACGACTGATATTATCGAAAATAAACAGATGCTTGCGATGACTAGCGTTAATAAATAGCCTAAGTAAAAAATGAAGTAAATATTTAAAAGTAGCACTGAATTACAAATAACAAGGAGTGTAACCATGCCAAACATGATGCCAGAATCACAAACAGTGAATAAAGGTAATTTTGTGACATGTGATTTATTAGACGCCAACCCTAAGTCGCAGGTCTGCTTGCCAAATATTGAAGGCAAGTCATTTTATAGTTTTGGTGGCAAGGACAAATTTTGCGGTGAAATTGTGACTGTTAAATGCTTTGAAGATAACAGTCGCGTGAAATCATTGTTAAATAGTGATGGCAGAGATAAAGATGGCAATGGCAAAATATTGGTCGTCGATGGTGGAGGTTCGATGCGCTGTGCACTGTTAGGTGACATGATTGCGCAGGCGGCAATCGATAACGGCTGGGCAGGTGTCATTGTATATGGCTGTGTGCGCGATGTGGATGATATGGCGGATATGGCTATTGGGATAAAAGCACTCGGTTGTATCCCGCGTAAATCGAACCGTCGTGACGAAGGGCAGACTGATATTGAAATTAGCTTTGGCGATTTAACCTTAACTTCAGGCATGTTTGTTTATGCAGACAATAACGGCATCATCGCTAGCGATAGGCCGTTAATTTAGAAAAAATATCTTTTATCATGAGTCTTAATGATGCGTAAAATGTGAAGTGACAAACCGTTACGGCATAAGTTTTGGTAATTGCGCAAATATTCGTATAATAGCTATCTGACTCTTAAATTTGATCCTATCCTTTATGCCTATCACTGCTTTGACTGACGCGTTTGACCCGATTAACCAGCAGCTATTTCCTATCCAAAATGCCCAGCGCCGTTGGTTAGCGCCTGTGCATGGAGCCGTCAGTAGTTTATGGCTGGCAAGTTTGATGCAGGCATCGATAGGGGATGTTGCTGACCGACTAAAAGTCGTGGTGACGCGAGACCAAAATCAGCTCAATCAGATAGAGACTGAGTTGGCATTTTGCGGGGTAGATGCTTATGTGTTTCCTGATTGGGAGACACTGACTTATGATGAGTTGTCACCACATCAAGACATTGTCAGTGAGCGCATCAATCTATTAACCGATATGCCAACATCGGGCGTATTACTGATATCAGTACAAGCGCTGATGCACCGAGTTGCGCCGCCTAGCTGGTTGATTGGTCAACATTTTGATTTGAGCGTGGGAGATCAGTTTGATATCAGTACCCAGCGTGGATTATTGGCAAAGGCAGGCTACCGAGCTGTTGAGAATGTTTTTGAGCCGGGTGAGTTTGCTGTGCGCGGTAGTATTATTGATATCTTTGCCATGGGTCAGCCGTTTCCGTTGCGTCTTGATTTATTCGATGATGAGATTGAGACGATTCGATTTTTTAACCCGCAGACTCAGCGTACATTAACCGTCGATGACCTCAAGTCAATGATGAGTGGTAATGATAGTAATATAGGTAAAGAGTCGCTATCACTACTACATAAATTGCCAGACATCTCAAAACCCATTCAGCAATTCCAAATATTACCCGCAAAAGAGTTCCCGCTCGATGAAGGGCGTGAGACTTTTCGTACCAATTTTGCCGCGATGTTCCCTAATAGCAGTAGTCGTAAGTTTGAACTACACAAAGATGTGATGGCAGGTATTGCTAGTAGTGGACTTGAATACTATCAACCATTGTTTTTTGACATAAAAGAGTGGGAAGCTGAAAGCAGCTTATTCTCTTATTTACCAAACGATGCCTTGTTTATCACCGATGAGTTGATAACTGAAAAACAAGCAGATTATTGGTCA
The DNA here is from genome assembly GCF_052378005.1 of Psychrobacter sp. AOP31-B2-9. Taxonomy (NCBI): domain Bacteria; kingdom Pseudomonadati; phylum Pseudomonadota; class Gammaproteobacteria; order Moraxellales; family Moraxellaceae; genus Psychrobacter; species Psychrobacter sp. AOP31-B2-9. Next base: position 24,313 of record NZ_JBQSXG010000013.1, on the reverse strand, counting down.
CAAATCCAGCGCCGCTATGAAGAGCGTCGCCATGATATTGATAAGCCAATCGTCGCTCCTGAGTTACTATACTTGTTATCCAATACCCTTAATGAGCAGCTTAATCACTACCCCCGTGTCATTTTAAGTGCTCGTGACGAGGTTGTGACGAATAAACAACAAGGTGTGGTCACCCTAACCGCCCAAGAACCGCCGCAGCTAGCAGTGAATCATCAAAAAGCTGAGCCGCTTACTGAGCTGTTAGATTTCTTAGAGAGACAAGCACAAACGGCAACGCCAGTATTGATTGTTGCCGAAACAGCTGGTCGTCGTGAGATTCTAACTGAGCTGTTCAAAGGTAAAATCGATATTAAAGCCTATGATAGCTTTGAAGCTTTTCTAGTAGCAGACAAAACGAGTGGTACTGGTCATAAAAAATTACCACAGGTTGGTCTAACCGTTGCGCCTATTGAACGTGGGGTTTATGTCCCTGAGCGCCTAGTACTGATTAGTGAAACGCAACTATTTGGTCGTCAGGTACTGCAAACCCGGCGCCGTCGTCAAAGCGGCGTGTCAGAAGAGTTTCTAGTAAAGAGTGTTACCGAGATAACAGAAGGCAGTCCTGTTGTTCATATTGAACACGGCGTTGGGCGTTATAATGGCTTGATTACGTTAGATGTGGGTGATGGCGATCAAGAATTTATTCACCTAAAGTATGACGATGATGCCAGTATTTATGTGCCAGTGGCTAACTTGCAAATGATTAGCCGTTATAGTGGCGGCGATCCAGCACTTGCACCGCTGCATAAGATTGGTAGTGGTAAATGGGACAAAGCTAAGCAAAAAGCATTGGAGCAAATTCATGATGTAGCAGCTGAATTGCTTAATATGCAAGCAAGGCGCGAAGCCAAAGTGGGTATTCATTTTAAAATAGATGCTTCACAATATGATCTATTTGCCAGTCAGTTTGCGTTTGAAGAAACACCTGACCAAGCAAATGCTATCCATGCAGTGATCGAAGACATGAGGCAAAATCAACCGATGGACCGTCTTATCTGCGGCGATGTTGGTTTCGGTAAAACAGAAGTTGCTATGCGCGCCGCTTTTATTGCGGTGAGTGCAGGCTATCAAGTGGCTGTATTGGTGCCGACTACATTGCTGGCAGGTCAACATGAAGACAATTTCCGTGATCGCTTTGCGGACTGGCCAATACGTATCGAAACACTATCACGATTTGGTGGCAAAAAGCATCAAGATACGGTTTTAGCGGATTTAGCAGAGGGTAAAGTTGATATCGTTATTGGTACCCATAAGTTATTGCAACCTGATGTAAAATTTTCTAATTTAGGTCTCATGATTGTCGATGAAGAACATCGCTTTGGTGTGCGTCATAAAGAGCGTATTAAGGCCATTCAGACCGATGTGGATAGCTTGTCTATGACGGCAACTCCTATCCCTAGAACGCTTAATATGGCGTTGTCAGGCATGCGTGATATGTCGATTATCGCAACACCACCAGCACGCCGTCTGGCGATTAAAACCTTTGTCATGCAAAAGACAGAAGCCTTGATGAAAGAAGCTATCTTGCGTGAGTTGTTGCGCGGTGGACAGGTTTATCTATTACATAATGATGTAGCGAGCATTGAGCGCATGGCAGAGACCATTCGTGAGTTGGTCCCTGAAGCACGAGTAGGTGTTGCACATGGACAGATGCAAGAGCGTCAACTTGAACAAGTGATGCAGCAGTTCTATCACAAAAAATTTAATGTGCTGGTATGCTCGACCATTATCGAAACGGGTATTGATGTGCCCAACTCTAATACCATTATTATTGAGCGTGCTGATAAATTTGGTCTGGCTCAGTTGCATCAGCTACGTGGCCGTGTTGGTCGTAGTCATCACCAGGCTTATTGTTATTTACTTGTGCCTTCTATTAAAGGTCTAAAAGGCGATGCCAAGCGTCGATTACATGCGATTGAACGTGCCAACACATTGGGCGCAGGGTTTATGCTGGCAAGTGAGGATTTAGAGATTCGCGGGGCAGGTGAAATACTGGGCAAGCAGCAAAGTGGAAATATGCAAGTGATTGGCTTTAGCTTATATATGGATATGCTGGAGCGTGCGACAAAGGCGATAAAAGCAGGCAAAGAGCCAGATTTGAGTACGCCATTATCACTCACTAGTGAAATAAATTTACACAGCTCTGCACTGATACCAGAAGAATACTTACATGATGTGCATCAACGTTTGTTATTTTATAAACGCATCAGTAATGCCGATGATAAAGAGGCGCTGACGGATATTCGGACTGAAATGATTGACCGTTTTGGTATGCTACCAGATCAAACCAAGCAACTGTTCGCTATTCATGGCCTACGTTTACAAGCAGAACCACTGAAAATTAATAAAATTGATGCGAATAGCAATAGCATGACACTAGAATTTGCGCCTGATACGCCCGTTGATGCCTTAGCCATCATTAAATTAATTCAGACAGATGGTCAGCAATATCGAATGAACGGTGCGTCTGGCATTCGTTATCAACATGCCGATAAACTCGAAACACCACAACAGCGTGTGACAGTGATTCAAGAATTATTACGCTATTTTAGCGAGCATATAGTGGGAGAGCCTGTCTAGTTATGTATGTGCGTAACAGTATGCGAGTGATGGCGCTATTTTATCGGATAGATAACTGATAAAATAGAAAGATTAAATCTTTCTACGCTTTTATTTAAGCTTCATAACAAGAGAACCGTTATTATGTTCCAACTTCATCATAAACTTGCTGCTGACAGTTTTTTAGTAGGTGATTTTCCATTATCAACTTGTCGTCTGATCAATGATTGTCAGTTTCCTTGGTTGATATTGGTCCCCCGTGTATCGGGTATCAAAGAACTGTATGAACTAACTGAAGCAGACCAAGCGCAATTTTTACGTGAGTCGAGCTGGTTGTCAAGCCAACTTGCCAAGACTTTTCAAGCAGATAAGATGAATGTGGCAGCATTGGGTAATCAAGTGCCGCAGCTACATTTTCATCATATCGTTCGCTATCAAAATGATATGCAATGGCCCAATCCTGTATGGGGTGTTCCCGCTGTTCCTTATACTAAAGAAGTATTGGCGCAGATGCAGCAGACGCTTATGATGGCACTACGTGGCCACCACCAAATGCCGTTTGATTGGCAAATGTAGTTCAGTTATTTCTTAAATGAGGGTCTTTCCAATTACACAGACCCTTTTAGTGCGTCACTGAATATTTATTATCATTTAAGTATAAAAAAGCTAGATATTTATTATCTGGCTTTTCTATTGTCAGTATAGATAATGAATATTATAATTTTATTAATATGACTTTTAAGGCAAGATGAGTGACAAGTGGTAGGCTTTTAGCTATCAATGACATAGTTTTTATCATATTTGAAAAGTATAATAATACGTTGACTAAGTGTTTTTACATCCAAATAACTATAAAGGTGAGTCCTGCATTTCCATTATCTCTCGATTATCCTCATGCCTTCTCGGCTTTCTGATCGTCTGTTCTTCTTAAGCGAATATTTAATATGCCTTTTCTAGATACGCCAACACCGAATCGTCCATTAAAAAATAAAGTGGCCTATCGATTTGACTATCCAGAAGTCTTCGTTTTGATAATGACTGTTGTGTTTCTTGCTTGGCATTTTGATTTCAGAGCCACGGCAATGGCATTGGTTGTTGTTGTTGTCCTGCCTAGTTTACTGATTTTGATTTACAACTACCGTCGCCAAGCCAGCTTTTGGACGTCTAATATTGTTATTATTTTATTGTCTTCAGTTATTGGGTCGATACAGTTTTGTGCAGTAATATCTATTAGCTTAATTGCACTAATAATCTTACGTATTATTCTCAGTGGCCGTGAAAACCGATTTAAGCTGATAATTATAGCGATAGCTGCCATCATCATTTTTTATTATGTCAGCGTGACATTGAATGGTACAGGTGTAGACTGTAAAGAAGGCTGGTTGTCGCCTTTGGTCTTATTGGCGAGTATGGTTGTTATTCTATGGCAGTTCAGGCATATTTATCAAGGATATATTGATTATGAAGTACGTGCTAATCAGGCAACTGGACGATCGACTACGATGGTTTCAGTCATTAATAAGCTAACACGTTTTATTCCACCGCAGATTTGGGAGCCGATTGTACAGTCTGATGTTCCCGTGGCTGTCTCTAATAAACGTGCTAAGCTGACTATTATGTTCTCAGATATCGTTGGTTTTACGGAATTGTCTGACAGTCTGAGTTCTGATAATTTGGCTGATATTTTAAATACTTATATGCATTGTATGACTATGATTGCCAATAAGCATGGAGCAGTGCTTGATAAGTTCATTGGTGATGGTATGGTATGCTTTTTTGGTGAGCCTAATAGCCAAGGTGCGCGGCAAGATGCCTTGGACTGTATTGCCATGGCGATAGACATGCGTCGTGAAATGCGAACGTTAAGACAGAAGTGGCGTCTGATGGGTTTTGAGGGTTTGTATATACGTATGGGTATTACCACAGGGTATTGCCATGTGGGTAATTTTGGTAGTAACAACCGACTTAGTTACACATTGATTGGTAAGGAAGCCAATTTGGCAGCAAGATTAGAGTCGAGTGCTGGGAAAGATGAGATATTAATCAGCGAAAGTACGTACGATTATATTTGTCATAATTATGAGTGTCAGCATGCAGGTGCATTTCAGCTAAAAGGATTTGATAGTAAAGTACATGCATGGCGAGTGTTTGATCCTGATATTAATAAAGTTCATCTGTCAAAATGGGTTGATTACACACTACCTGGATTTAACTTACATTTAAATTTCAAAGACATGGATTATAACGATTATCAAGATATTAGAGCACGGTTAAACTTTGCATTGGAGCGTGTCGAACAAGAGAAAGAAAAAGCGGTCACTGATAGTATCGCAGAGAGTCAACGCAGTGACAGTAATCGTAATTAGATTTCTAGAAATAGTAGCCAAAGCCAAAAACATTATTTAAGTAGCTGATACGTAAGTAATACCATTCACAAAAATTAGAGTAGCAAGGAAAAAGAGTGCAAGTACTACACATTGTAGGCTAAGCGATTTTGACACAGATAATCGTATTCTTGTGAATGGTATAAGTAGTCTTTCAAACGAAGTACAAAAAAGCCAACTACCATTATGATAGTTGGCTTTTTAATCTGATAATAAAGAAATGCTTACTAATTCATGCCTAATGGTTTTCTTTAGCGTGGTTTAGCGTATATTTAGGTACTTCGATGGTTAAGTCTTCATCATCGAGTATCACCTGACAAGATAAGCGTGAATCAGGCTCTAATCCCCAAGCACGATCTAACAAATCCGCTTCGATATCATCCATCTCTTCTAGACTATTAAAGCCTTTACGTACGACCACATGACAGGTTGTGCAGGCTTTTGACATCTCACAGGCATGTTCAATTTTAATGCCTTTTTCTACCAATGCTTTGCACAGGTTGCTCCCTGCCTCTAGCTCGACTTCGGCGCCGTCAGGGCAAATTTCGTGATGGGGTAGTACAGTAATTTTTGGCATAAATCGTCTTTCCGAGGCTAATCAATTTAAAGAAATAAAAAGTGTAATAGGCGTGTTTGGTATCATTGAGCAGCTATATTTTTAAATATATGTATTACTGAGCGCATCTGGCTACCAATCTTGGGCACTAGTACCAGCCATGCTGGTTTTAACGCTTTGATTCATGATACGGGATGCAAAATTATCACTATGGGGCTTAAGTTGTACTTGTTGAGCTTCAATAACAGCTAGATCATCAGTGCCTAGCGCTGTTTTTAACATTTGTATTTGCTCAGATAATACGTTTTGTTCTTCAGGAGATAGTAATGCTGCAAACTCGTGAAGTGCAGACTCTAGCGCAAGTACTTCGCGTTCAGCTTCTACTTTGGTCTCAATTAAAGAGCGTGCATTTTTATCTTCTTCGGCATACTTAAAGCCAGCAATCAATAACTGCTCTTTCTGTTCGTCTGATAAACCATAAGAAGGTACAATCTCAATTTTACTTTCTGTTTTGGTTGTCGTTTCTTGTGCACTGACAGTTAGCTGACCATTTGCATCAATACTAAAAGTGACTTCAATACGAGCAAATCCAGCTTTCATTGTTGGAATACCATACAGCTCAAATCGGCCAAGTGAGCGGCAATTATCTACGGTTTCGCGCTCGCCCTGTACTATATGAATCACCATACCTGTCTGACCATCTTGATACGTGGTAAATACTTGACGTTTTTTAACAGGAATAGGGGTATTGCGGGGTATCAGTACTTCCACTAGGCCACCCATGGTTTCAAGACCAAGCGAGAGAGGTGTCACGTCTAACAACAGTAGGTTGTTGTCACCATCGCCATTAACCAATTGGTGTGCAGTTTGTGCGGCGCCTAGGGCGACTACTTCATCTGGATTAAGACGGCATAAGGGCTGTTTGGCAAAAAAATCAGTTACGACTTGCTGAATAGCGGGCATACGAGTAGAGCCGCCAACTAAAATAACTTCATCCAAATCAGTATTAGAGAGTTTGGCATCACGCAGTACTTGCTCGCAAACGCTTAACGTACGGCGGCTAACAGGCTCTATAATAGTCAGTAAATCTACACGGCTCAATACACCTTGATAAGACTGACTATTGACTGTGATGTCGATATCGACTTGTTCACTATCCGTCAGTGCCTGTTTATAAGCTTTGGCTTGTTGCGCCAATATTGACTTATCATGAAGACTTACCTTTTTAGGGTCGATATTCAATTGCTTAATAAGCCAGTTGGTTATGAGACGATCGATATCATCACCGCCTAATGCACTGTTACCACCAGTGGCCAATACTTCAAAGACACCATCTGTCAATTTTAAGATAGAAACATCAAACGTACCGCCACCCAAATCGTAAATTAAATAATAGCTTTCTTTTTCGCTTGCTTCTGCAGATTGATCAAGACCATAAGCAACGGCAGCAGCGGTGGGTTCGTTTAATAAACGTAAAACTTTGATGCCAGCTGCTTGAGCTGCATCTTTAGTCGCTTGACGTTGGGCTTCATCAAAGTAAGCAGGTACGGTAATAACAGCACCTTCGATACTATCTGCAGGCAATGCACTCGCTGCACGTTGTTCAAGAGTGGCTAATATATGAGCTGATACTTCAACAGGAGATACTTCGCCTTGAGCAGTCACAAATGTAGGCATATCATCCGTGCTGCCACTTAACTCATAAGGATGAGAAAATTTGATGTCAGCTTGGCTACGACCCATAAAGCGTTTAGCCGAGACGATTGTATTTTTTGGATCATCTGCTAAATGGGCTAGGGCATCATAGCCAACTAATGGCTTACCTGTGCTTGGATAGTAGACAACAGATGGTAATAATGTATCTGTTGCTACGCCTGCCTCTAAGACTTGTGCCTTACCTGAACGTACCACAGCGACCAATGATCGTGTGGTACCAAGATCGATACCTATACCAAAACGATGCTGGTGAGGTTGGGCGCTTTGATTGGGTTCAGCAATTTGCAATAAAGACATAAAATAACTCAGAGATAAAATGAATAAGTGAAATGGAGTCAGTGCAGCGTATGTATGCACTAGGGTAGTCCAATGACTATAATCAATGCATGTGTAACTTGGTACGGTCTCAATCTCATTTATTGTACAGCCATATCCTCTGTGTTTGGTTGTTTTGTATCAACCTTACATTGCTTCGACTATAGTTAGTCTACTCTGCAAATAGAAAAGAGTAACGGCTCACAGTTCTGAGATAAGAGATTATACGAGATTGCTACTGCTATTTTAGCCAAATATTTAGAAAACCGGTATTCGACTCTAGTTTATGGATAAGAGGTGCAACTCGCAGATATCTAAACGTATAAGTCATCATCGTCTTGATGCTCTGCTGTTGCTACTTCATCAAGAGCAGTAGTGACATCAGCATCTAGCTTTACTAAGAACTTTAGTTTTTGTGTTGCATCAATCGCCGTATTCCAGCTTTGTGTCTGGTAAGCGTCATTAAATCGTTGCGACTGGTTAGCTAAGCGCTCTGTAATTTGCGGATGTAACTGCTGTAAAGTTAGACGATTTTTATCTTCGGTGGCTTCATCTAAGTCCATACGCATTTCCATAGCGTCTTCTAAGAAGTCTAAGTCTGCGATTGAATGTTCTAGATTTTGAGCTTGATTTGCTATGTCTAATAGATAACTCGCACGACTATCAGGTGAGCTTAGTGTTTGATAAGCTTGATTGATCAGTGCTGAATATTTTTCAGACTTTAGCTGTGCTTGGATAATATTTGTCTGATTTTTGGCGACATTATCAGGGTGATAACGTTTTTGTAGCAGGCGTAAATGTTGATCGAGACTGTCTTGATTAACTTCAAACTGTACTGGCTGCTCAAATAAGGCAAAGAAGTTATCAAACTGTGTTTCTGGTGTAATGTCTGTCATATCATACGCCTTGCTTTTTTATTTGTTTAAAAAGGTCTGTTTGGCTGATGTTTTATAACTGAGTTTACGATGTAAACTGTTTGCCGTTATTTGGGCATCAATATTGGAAGATATAAACCATTAGACCGTGAACGATTCACCACAACCACATTCGCCTTTTTGGTTAGGGTTACTGAATTTAAAGCCTTCGTTAAGACCTTCTTTTTCGTAGTCCATCAGCAAACCATCTAAATATACTAAGCTTTTAGGATCAATAAAGATGCTAACACCACGGCTTTCATAGCGTGTGTCATTTTCGTCAGGTGTGTCTACAAATTCTAAGACATAAGCCAACCCAGAGCATCCTGCTGTACGAATACCCACTCGAATGCCTTCGCCTTTACCGCGATTGTCCAAAAAGTCTCGAACATGCTGAGCGGCGCGTTCTGTCATTTCTATCATGCCAACTCCCATTGACTATTAATCATAAATATCAAAATATGTGTACACTGGCAATCAAAATCATGAGTTTGCCAAAGTAATATGCTAGCGACTATCAAGAAATTCAAGTAGAAAATAAAAGGTGACAATTACATAAGTGTCATTGTCACCTCTTTAGCGTCAGTAGCTGTTTTTAACGTATTACTGCTACCGTACGTGGCCAATCTAGCACCACATACAGACTAGTAGGTTCAGCTTAGATAGTAGCTTCTTCGGTTACTACTGCTGCGCCATGCTTACCTTGATAGTCGCTAATAGCGGCTTTAATAGCATCTTCTGCAAGTACAGAACAATGTACTTTTACTGGTGGTAGTGCCAATTCTTCAGCAATGTGACTATTCTTGATTTCACCAGCTTGATCCAGGCTTTTGCCTTTGAGCCACTCGGTAACAAGTGAGCTTGAAGCAATGGCTGAACCGCAGCCGTAAGTTTTGAAGCGAGCATCTTCAATGATACCGTTATCATCGACTTGAATTTGTAAGCGCATTACATCACCACAGGCTGGGGCACCAACCATACCAGTACCAACGTTTTTAGCGTTTTTGTCAAGGTTGCCAACGTTGCGTGGATTTTCGTAATGATCAATAACTTGGTCGCTATAGGCCATGGGGTTTTCTCCTAGTTAGATAATGAGCAGTGCTAATTGCTTTAAGGTGCTCCACTCATTGGTAATTGGGGTCAAACACTTAATTTTAATTGTCTGATCAATCGTTTAATGGTTATTATTAGATAACCATATCGTTGTTTGCGGTGGCTTTAGTGCTCAGCCCATTCCACTGAATTTAAATCAACACCTTCTTGGTACATATCCCAAAGTGGTGATAAGGCACGTAATTTATCAACGGCTTCGTGCATCTGTTTGATAACAGTATCGATGTCTTCATCAGTCGTATAACGGCCAAAGCTAAAGCGAATAGAGCTATGTGCCAATTCGTCTGGACGACCAATAGCACGTAGTACATATGATGGCTCAAGCGTCGCTGATGTACAGGCTGATCCTGAAGATACAGCGAGGTCTTTAAGTGACATCATGAGTGACTCACCTTCAACAAAGTTGAAGCTGATATTTACAATATTAGGTACGCTATTTTCAAGATCACCATTCAAGTAAATCTCTTCGATGTCTTGTAGGCCATCCCAAAGTCGTTGACGTAATTCAGCTGCGTGTGCATGGTCTTCTTCATAGCGCTCATTGGCTAAAGCAAATGCTGCTCCTAAACCAACGATCTGATGCGTTGGCAAAGTACCTGAACGCATACCACGCTCATGACCACCACCATGTTGCTCTGCTTTCAAACGAATACGTGGCTTGCGACGAACAAATAATGCGCCAATACCTTTAGGGCCGTATGCTTTATGGCCTGAAAAGCTCATTAAATCCACTTTCATCTTTTCAAGGTTAACAGATATTTTGCCTACAGATTGTGCACCATCGACATGGAATACGACACCAGCTTCACGAGTGATTTCACCAATTGCGGCAACATCAGTAATTGTACCAAGCTCGTTGTTTACCATCATCAACGACACTAGAATGGTATCATCGCGTAATGCTGCTTTCACTTGCTCTGGCAAAATAAGACCAGTGCTTGGCTGTGGCTCAAGATAAGTAATCTCAAAACCTTCTTGCTCAAGCTCACGGCAAGTATCTAGTACTGCTTTATGTTCAATTTTGCTGGTGATGATGTGCTTACCACGAGACTGATAAAAGTGTGCAGCGCCTTTAATAGCTAGGTTGTCAGATTCAGTTGCACCTGAAGTAAAAACGATTTCGCGTGGATCGGCATGGATAACTTCAGCCACTTGCTGACGCGCCGTTTCTACTGCTTCTTCTGCTTGCCAGCCATAGCCATGCGAGCGTGAGGCCGGGTTGCCAAAGACACCATCTACAGTCAAATACTCGCTCATTTTGGCAGCAACTGACTTAGCAACTGGTGTAGTGGCGGCATAATCTAAGTATATAAGGTTGTTATGTTGGCTCATGCTGGGTTTGCCTCGCTGTTCGATAGAGTAATAGTATTTATATCTTTTATGGAAATCTCTTTAGTAGAGCTATGCTGGCGTTCTGAGACCGACTGCACATTTTCCATATCTAATAATTGTGCTAATGTTATATTATTCAAGTACTGTTCGATATGATTAGACAGTGCACACCACAAATCATGGGTTAGGCACATTGTACCACCTTGACAATCACCGCGTCCTTCACACTGCATCGCATTAACTGACTCATCGACGGCTGATATGATGCTCATGACATCTATTTCATGTAATGGCTTGGCTAAATAGTAACCACCTGCGGCACCACGAATACTGGTAACAAGTCCACGTTTGCGAAGTTTGGAGAATAGTTGTTCAAGGTAAGAGATAGAAATCGATTGCCGTTGAGCGATATCAGATAAAGATACTGCGTTTTCTTGTTGGCTCGTTTGTAATGCCAAATCTAGTAACGCAGTAACGGCATATCTGCCTCGAGTAGTCAAACGCATGTGTTATCTCCAAACTTTTACATTATTTTTATTTAACAACGATCTTAGCGGAATGATATTTGTCATAACTTATATCAATGTATAAGTTGCTGATATAAAGTCTGAATAGCTAAGTTGTGTCTTATCGCTATTAAACAACAGATGGTTAACCCGATGTGTGCAACGATTAAGGTAATTATACTTAATCCTGAGTAAATTAGTCAAGATTAAAATGTGGTTGAATGGTTAATCAATCTTATTACTATGATTGATAAAAACAATGGTCGGAGAGAAGGGTGGAAATCAGGTTGTGCGTAGTAAAGGTCAACCCATTTAAATGACCATTGGCTGAATCAAAGGTAGGTTGAACATTGTTATCAATGTTAAATAAAGGAGGCACCCATACAACCATGTGATACTGGCATACATCTTCCTTGCTATGACTGCGGAAACAAAGCCTACGCAAAATGCACCCAGTGTTGCTGTATTTTTTTTATAGTGAGTCAAATATATGATGACTGAATATGCACCATGTTTCACTCATAAAAAAGCCATAGCGTCGGGTTAAGTGAGCTAAATCAGCTAATCAATAATGCAGTGATTGCGATAATCATGATAATAAGTGCAGCGATGGTTACGATAATAAGTGTTTTTTGCTTGCTTTGTAATTCTTTGGTCGTGGTTTCAAGCTCACGATTTTTCATGGTTAGGGTGTTGATTTGGGTTTGCTGTTCTTTAATACGTAATTTGTAGTTTTCCTTTTTTTCTTCGGTTTCAGCTTCGGTAGGTTTAGACTTACCTTTGCCGCCTTTAAATTTCTTAACCAAACCTTGAATCAAGCTGGCAACTCCGAGCTGCATAATAAACTGTTTAACCAGCTGTACTTGCACGGATTCCCCGCGCATTTGTAATTTTTCAGTGGTTTCACTGTCGTGTGTGGTAATGGCATTGATGACCTGGATGCTATAGGCATTGATGACGACATCAGGCTCACTGCGTCCCACTGGTAACTGCGCATCTAATAACACGCCTTTGGTACTAAAAGTAGCAAAAATTTCAACATGAGGTAAATATAAGCGTAGTGCGACGACAGTACCCTGCTTAGCAAGGGGATAAGCGGCTTTACGTAGTTCAGGATCTAAACGTAACAATAATGTCAACGCCGACTCGGTGAACATCAGAACGATATTAGAAAAAGAGTGAGACAACGTAGAACGCTTCATGTAGATAGTCCGTTTTTGTATGTATTGCATTAAAAATTAGAGATAAACAAGCGTCACAACACATCTGAAATATATCGTTCGACTGTCAATGTGCAGTGATATTTTGCCTATAGTAACGTCTTTATAATAAAAAGTAACGCTAGTTTCTGTCAGTGCTTAAGTTATTACTTTACAATTTACAAGTCAACAAAGACACTGGTATTTATGACTGATAATGTATTAGTATTAGCTGCCAAGTCTTTGACCCGAGAGGACGACATATAGTCAGCTATTTCAAAGACAACCAAGTCTCTCTAATATTAAGCATTGATAGAGCAATTGCAGATACTTTGCGTAACATTGAGTGTCAAATACGTAGTACAGTAGACAAAAATATGTAAAATCGCTTGCGCTCCTTATGCTGCCTTGATATAAAGACGATAACAAAGCGAGACCTGTTAGTACGTTAATCAGGCGGTTTTTATTGCTTAAATGCTATGAGAGCGTTAAAATGCTTGGCGTGAGCGTTTATTATCCCCCTTAAACTTGAAGGAAATTTTATGAATAAGTCAGAATTAATCGATAGCATCGCAGACAAAAGTGGTCTAAATAAAACCCAAGCTGGTGATGCATTGAATGCTGTTATGGAAAGTGTTGGTGAAGCGCTAGAAGCTGGCGATAGCATCTCATTAGTTGGTTTTGGTACTTTTAGTGTAAAAGACCGTAAAGCCCGTACTGGCCGTAACCCTAAGACTGGTGAAGAGCTTAGCATTCCAGCAAGCAAAGTACCAAGCTTCAAAGCTGGCAAAAACTTAAAAGAGCGCTTGAACTAAGCCGTTTTATTATAAGCAGACATTGTATGATGACGTGATATACGACAAAGTAAGGTCTGTAAATAGTGAAATAATAGATGATGTATCGTATCGCTTTAAGCTATAATATACATTGTCAAAAAGCACCTAATATCTAGGTGCTTTTTTTATTGCGATAGTTTGTAGCATGCAGCGTGAATATTTTGAGTCTGCATCAAAAATCACGTATCATAGGGCGCGCGCGATAGATGCGTTGTTTAGATGAGGTAACTTTGATTCGCCTTGTTTTTTATATCAAATGCACGCGTTCCTACCATTGCCAGTTTAAATAGCATTGATTTTCATATTAATATTACAATGGTTTTTCATCAATATAGGTTAATAAAGCAGAGATAACTATGGATAAGTTGCGCGATTTTTTAAAAACCTGGCCAGGTCGCATTTTATTGATTTTATGCCTATCGCCGCTCGCTCTATTGGGTATCGAAAGCTATTTGGGCGCCGGAGTAGATCCTAACCAAGTTGCTCAGGTAGGTGATGCAAGCGTAGGACTGACTCAATATCAGTCTGCTGTCAATAGCCGTCGTACTGAGGTATTAGAACAAGTTGATGATGCCAGCTTATTAAATGAAGATGTGTTGCATGAGCAGGTATTAAAAGGTCTGATTGATCGTACGCTACTAGAGCAGCAAGCTGGCAAGTTGGGTATGACCGTCTCTGATGACACAATTAATCGTTTATTGCGTCAAGAAGAGGTTTTTCAGGATGCTGACGGTAACTTTTCTAACGATCAATTTGCCAGCTTTTTGCGTCAGCGCAATATGACGAAGAACCAACTGTTTGCTGAGTTTCGTAATCAGCTCAGTCTGGACCAGCTCAATGCCAGTATCGTTAGTACTGCAGTATATCCCATGCAAGCGGTCAGTCAATTAATTGACCTGCAGCTTGAGTCGCGCAATATCTGGTTGTACCGTTTTAATTGGCAAGATTATACGGATCAGGTTAACGTAAGTGAGGGTGATATCCAAACTTATTATGATGCCAATAAAGAGACACTCAAAAGTGCGGCAATGGTAGATTTGGCTTATCTGCAACTCAGCCCTCAAACTATTCAGGTAACTGACATTACGACAGAAGATTTGCAGCAGCAATATGAGGCTTACAAGCAAGAGCAAGCAATCGTTGATGAGCGTCAAATCAGTCAAATTCTATTAACCGGTGATGATGCTAAAGCAAGAGCAGATCAGATTAAAACTCGTCTAGATAATGGAGAGTCTTTTGTCGCCTTAGCAAAATCAGAGTCAGATGACCCATCAGGAGAAACAGGTGGTGCTATCGGTCGCTTTAACCCTTCGGTATTTGGTAATGACGCAGTAGCCGTTGAAGATGCCTTAAAAGGACTGAGTGTTGGCGATGTGACAACTCCTGTTAAGACCAGTTTTGGTTATCAGATATTTACGGTTACTGAAGATAATGGTAGCGCCATACCAACGCTAGAAAGCATGCGTGATGAGTTAACGGCTCAAGCGACAGAGTATAAGCGTCAAGAGATGTATGCGGATAAAGTGACAGCGATTAATGATATGGCAGCAGATGGATTTAGTATCGAAGATATCGCTGAGCAAGAGAACGTGACATTGAAAAGCATCAAAGATTATCGTAAAGAGAATAATAGCTCAGTATTGCCTCAACCAGCAGTGATTAAGCAAGCATTTGATGAATTTACCCTTCAGGATCAGGCTGTGACTGCCGGTATTGAAGTAGGTACTGGAACAGTATGGGTGCAACCAAGTAACTACCGTCCTACTAAGACGCTGACTTTAGAAGCTGCCACGCCAAGAGTGACACAGATACTACGTCAGCAAAAAGCCACAGCATTGGCACTAAAAGAAGCCAAAGCACTGGCCACTGGTATTAAGATTCCAGCTGATATTAGTCAGCAACCAGTTGCACTTCAGGCATTAGGTACAGTAAATCGTCAAACACCATTATTGACAGAAAAAGAGCGCGGATTGGCGTTTAGTCAGCAAGCTGCTAACAATGGTGTCGTTGCTATCGCGAGTGAGACTGAAATAGGTGCTACTCTACTGGTTGGTGATCGTATTAAAACAGAACCGCAGTCTCAATTGACTGATGACCAACGTGCGCAAACGGCGACTATTATTCGGGATAATTTGGGTCAAGATCAACTGCAAGATTATCTGGATTATCTACGTTTGGTATATAAAGTTGAGATCAATGACGCCAATGTAGCGAATGCGCAAGGGCGTTAAGCTAAGTATTGATAAGTATACAAAAAGCCACTGTAGATATATCTACAGTGGCTTTTTTATGCCCGTACTATCCACGTCAGTCTTATTGCGTATGACGTGGACTCTGGTTTCTTAATGGCGGAAATGGCGCATACCAGTGAAGACCATCGCGATACCATGCTCATTTGCTGCAGCAATGGTTTCGTCGTCACGCATAGAGCCACCTGGCTGGATGATAGCAGAGATGCCTACTGCAGCAGCGTTATCGATACCATCACGGAATGGGAAGAAAGCGTCTGATGCCATAACAGCGCCTTCAGTCGCTAATCCAGCATGCTCTGCTTTTATAGCAGCGATACGAGCTGAGTTAACGCGGCTCATCTGACCTGCGCCCACACCGATCGTGCGCTGTCCTTTAGCATAGACAATGGCGTTAGATTTAACGTATTTGGCCACATTCCAGCTGAACAATAGATCAGCAATTTGTGCTTCAGTTGGTTGTACGTCTGTGACGATTTTTAAATCGTTAGCCGTAATCAAACCAAGATCTTGTTCTTGGACTAGTAAGCCGCCGTTGACGCGCTTATAGTCAAGTTGAGAGTCACGTTGATTTGGTGCTGGTAGCTCACCGCATACCAATACACGTACGTTTTTCTTAGCAGCCGTTGCTTCGAGCACACCATCTTCGATACTAGGCGCAATAATCACTTCTACAAATTGATTGTCGATAATGGCTTTTGCCGCTGCAAGTGTTAATGGGCGGTTGAAGGCGATAATACCACCAAATGAAGACTCAGGATCGGTGCTAAATGCAGTGTTATAGGCAACTACTTGGTCATTGTCAACCGCGACACCACAAGGGTTGGCGTGTTTTACGATGACACAAGCTGGAGTGCTGAAAGCTTTAACGCATTCAAGAGCTGCATCAGTGTCAGCGATATTGTTATAAGAGAGTGCTTTACCTTGTAGCTGCTTAGCAGTCGCTATAGAGGCCTGTTGGCTTTTTAGAGGTTGGTTTTCGATGTAGAAAGCAGCGTTTTGATGTGGGTTTTCGCCATAGCGTAAGTCTTGTGCTTTCTTAAGCTGTACATTGAATGTACGTGAGAAATTTTCTGGTTCTTGGTTTTCGTTCACACGGCTACCTAAGAAGTTGGCAATCATGCCATCGTATTGGGCTGTATGTTCGAAAGCTTTAACTGCTAAGTCATAGCGTAGAGCAGAAGTCAGTTTGGTGCTATCGCCTAAAGCAGTCAGGATACGATCGTAATCTGTTGGATCAGTGACGATACCTACATGGGCGTGGTTTTTTGCAGCCGAACGTACCATAGTAGGGCCGCCAATATCGATATTTTCGATAGCATCATTCATAGTCACATCAGCACGAGCAATGGTTTCAGCAAATGGATATAAATTTACTACCACCAAATCAATGCGCTCAATGGCGTGTTCGCTCATGACGGCATCGTCTGTACCACGGCGCCCTAAGATACCACCATGGATTTTAGGGTGTAGCGTTTTTACACGACCATCCATCATTTCAGGGAAACCAGTATAGTCTGAGACTTCGGTGACAGCGACGTTGTTTTCTGTGAGCAGTCGATAAGTCCCGCCAGTAGACAGTAAGCCAAAACCTGCTTTGATAAGGCCTTGAGCAAATTCAACAATATTAGTTTTATCGGAGACCGATAATAGAGCAAGTGGGGTAGTACTCATAAAAAAACTTCCATAAAAAAAGCCTGACGTAAACGTCTGGCAAGGTGATCAAGACAATTATTGTAGACAGTATCAGGATAGATAATGTCACGAATATTAAATTGCCGTGCATAATGAGGGTCAGTGAAGATAAGTGTACTCATGGAGCTTGGGCTACATTAAGTCATAAGTTTTGAGTTTTTTGCGTAAAGTACCGCGGTTGAGACCTAGGATTTGCGCACATTTGGTTTGATTGCCACGAGTTTTTTCAAGGACAACGGATAACAGTGGCTCTTCTACTTGTTTTAAGATTAGATCGTATAAGTCGGTGGGTATCTCATCGCCTAGCATCGTAAAATACTGCCGTACCACGCGTTCAACATGCACCCGTAGTGGCTCGTGCGCATAGCCATCTTCTGAGCTGCTAAGACGGTGCTGAGAATAATGAGGGTGGTTTTCTTTATTATAGTCGGCAGGATGCTCAGAGCTTGTAGCAAAATGAGGCGCATAATGCTGTGCATGAGGTGCCATAAGATAATGTCCTTGGGATTGGTGAGAATCAAACCATAAGATATTGAGGTATTATATCAAATTAATATCATTTGGCACTGATAGATTGACAGTTAGTTTTGCAGTATAGTCATGCCACTATAAAAATATTATGGCGTTACCCTATAGTCAGTCCTAAATAAAAAAGATACAAATGTAATCATGCGATACAGGCATACATTTTCCTTGCTTGCTGTGATTGCGCAGACAGAGGCGACGCAAAATGCACCCAGTATCGCTGTGTTTGTTTTATAGTGGAACGACTATACTTAAACGTACAATCTACAGTTGGCTGTCTGTATTACTTTTGAATTACCCTGACTATAGAGCTTGTCCTCATTGCAAAAATGGAAAAAACTGTCATCAAACGAGAAAGATAGCGTAGGTAATATCGAGATATCGACCAACTATTTGACGATGTTTGGCCACATTCAGTCCAGTTAGATGATGACTATCGTTTGAACCAAAAATAGGCCCTAATATACATGGCTTACGCTAATGTCACGAATTTTTGCATTAGAAACAGGCACAGTAAAAAGTATATTGCGGCTACTCTCTGCAGCCAGTTGGCTTTGTTTGCTTAATAAATAGTCACCTGGATCAGCGATAAACTCACCAATTAGTTCGTTTTCACCATATACACTGACTTTAACACTCGGATATAGCTGTGTATTTGCGCTTTGATTACTTAATGTAGCGCTAATATCGCTGAATTTTCCAGACCTTTTTATTTGACTGGATTTATGAGTGGCATGAGTAATTGTCCAAGCATTTATGTCAGCATTCGGCAAACTGCAAGCAGCTGCTGAACATATTGCTTGTAGCCTTTCAGCATAAGCGGGGTTTTTTACTAAGGTTTCTAAGTTGAAAATGACATACTGTGCAAAAAGTAGCAGCGCCAATACCAAGCATCCAAGTATCCACAATAACGATGCTGCTGAACGTTTTTTCGGCGTTGGTATGAAGCTTTCCTGTGTTTTTCTTCTACGTTCGTTAAGGGCTTTATCTTCATCTTTGAGAGGCACACCCATATCGAGCAATAGTCGAGACAGGTCTGTATCATCCTTTGGCATGTCTTCATGTTTGTTTTGGTCTTTTAGCAGTTTTTCGAGCCATAAGTCGTCGTTCTTTTCATCAACATTGGCATGAATATCATTTGATACTGCTGAACTGGTGCTTTGATTGATAGTTTCAGATGCGCTCTTTGAGGGTTCATTAGCTGAAAGGGTGGATGCATTATTTATTTGATCTAGCCATGCATCCATACTCTCTAAAGAATCATACTCTAAAGGGGGTTCTTCTGGCTCATAGGCATCCATGTCGTCATAGATTAATATATCAGAAGAAGGTTTCTTTGGACGTTGTTTATTGAGTGAAGATTTAGAATCGTTTGAGCCATTTTTATTATTAATATCAGTTTTCACGGTGTCTGCTTGATTAGGTGCTGTGGTGGTATCAGACGTCACAACAAGATTTTTGTTTACCAAAAAACTCTGTTGGCATTGATTGCAGCTTACAGTGGAGTTTGCTTTATTTAACTGGGTTGGTTGTATTTTAAAGCAAGCTTTGCAATGAGGACACTGAGTTTTTATGGGCGTGGTCATAGGGTCGAATCCAAAAAAGTATGGTTATCAATACCGATTCGCCACTCAATAAAGGTCGCCCATGACGCTAAGAGAGTTGTTGAAAAGCTCTTAAAGGCTGCGAGTCATGGGCAAGAATAGAGTGGCATCAAACACATAATATCTGACTGCCCTCTATCGTAACAGATGTAATTAAATGTTGCTAGCCTGTAAATGTACCAGATAAACGTTGCCAATGTTGGTCTTCTTGTGATGTAAAAGCATGCTTTGCATCAAGCGCAAAGTAAGGTTGGTAAGCAGCAGTCACTTCATCTGTTTGTGACTCGATCAGTCCTGCTAAAACAATACGACCTTTCTGTACAATTAAAGTAGCAAAGTAAGGTGCTAAGCCAATGAGGGGTTTTGCTAAGATATTGGCTACAATGATATCGACTGGAATAACATCATTTTGCGAGCAATAATCGGTAAACTCTTCTGGTAAAAAAGCTTGCAAACGATCATCGACATGATTGCGTGCTGCATTTTGATTGGTAGCTAGTACCGCTTGTGGGTCGATATCAACCGCATAAACTTTACGTGCACCTAACAGTAAAGCAGCGATACCTAAAATCCCTGAGCCGCAGCCATAATCAATAACCACTTTATCTTTTATCTCTTGCTCCGTTAACCAATCTAGACATAAGCGAGTAGTGGCATGATAGCCGGTACCAAAAGCCAAACCTGGATCCATAATGATATTAGTGGCTTCAGGATTGGGTGGTGTTATCCAGTTGGGTACAATCCATAGATTATTGGCACATTCTATTGGATGATAGTTGTTCATCCATTCACGTTCCCAGTCTTTGTCATCGACAGCACTTAACCAAATACGAGTGGCTTGTACTTGTGCTGCGATTTCATGGCTTAATTTCTCGACAGCTTGGCGACTGCCAGCATCGGTCGTGGCATCAAACAGTCCTGTAAGTATGACCTCATCCCATAATGGAGACTCACCTGGTAATGGTTCAAATAAAGGTTGGTCACCAGCGTCATCTAAGGCGATGGATAGTGCACCTGCTTCTAGTAGCAATGCCTCAGCCAAATCGACGTTTGCTTTTTCACATTGTAAATGTAGTTGTTGCCATGCCATAACGATAACCTTAAGCTAAATTAAAAATAAATATATATTTTGGATGAATTATGAATGTAGAGAATACAAAAAGTGAATAGGTTGTAAACTTGAAACCTATTCACTCAGACATGCTGCTAGATCTACTATGTTATTAGCGCAAGGCTTGTTTCGCCTCACTAATCACACGTGAATTGCCTTGTGCTTGTCCTGATTGCAAGATGATTTGCCATAGTGCGCGTCTACGGCTGGTGTCTTGCGACACACTAAGGCCACGACGTGCCATAGCCTCTGCCTTACGGGGTTGGTTTTTTTTCAATGCGACTTGTGCCAAATAGAAATACACAGCCGATGATTTGGGTGCTAGGCGCTGTGCACGGGTAAAGCTGTTTTCAGCGTTGGTCAACTGGTTTGCTTTAAGCTGACTGATCCCCGTCTGCATTAAACTCCGAAATGCTGGTAGATTACTATTATTAGAGGCAGCTTGTTGCGCTCGTTGCTGTGAGTTACTTCTAGCACGTTCCAACATTTCGCTGTGTGACGGTAGAGACGGCTCAGGGACGACGTATTCCTCACG
Organism: Psychrobacter sp. AOP31-B2-9; assembly: GCF_052378005.1. Classification (NCBI taxonomy): domain Bacteria; kingdom Pseudomonadati; phylum Pseudomonadota; class Gammaproteobacteria; order Moraxellales; family Moraxellaceae; genus Psychrobacter; species Psychrobacter sp. AOP31-B2-9. Next base: position 3,125 of record NZ_JBQSXG010000013.1, on the reverse strand, counting down.
AGAAGGAATAATAATAACGGTGTCAGGTTGTTGAGTTGGTATAGGATCGGATGGGACGAAGATTGGAGTTTCTTGCGTCAGCGGGTTTGTCTGATTCGTTTGTTCAGATGAGATGTCCGGTTCAATGGCATATTGGCCATCGTCATCCGCTTCAGTGACAGTTGTTGGTGTCACAGTTGCCGCAGGTGTCTCGGGTATCTGTGATGATGGCGCTGTCTGAATCGGTGTGGTATTCATCGTCGTGGGTGCGGTCTGACAAGCGCTGAGGCTCAACATGCTGATAAGCGTACCAGTTATCAATACTGTATTGGTTGGGATGGTGTTTTTGGGAAAACCAATAACAGCTTGCTTAACTGACATAGTTTGTTTGGAAATTGACAACATGTTGAGACCTTTTGTAATGTGTAAAAGCAACTTTAGAACCATTCAACCGCACGGTCAAACCAAGTATCCGCATCGTTTTCATCTTGCTCGTTGCCTTCTTGGTTTTCCGAATCAATAGCGTCACCATCGGTGCTGCCAAAACCGCCATTATCGCCTTGCTGGTTTTGCCATTGTGACAGTTCACGCGCACGATCTTGTTGATACAAGCCTATCGCACAACTACTGGCTTCTTGTGGCAAGTGAGATGATAGTACTGGTAAATAGCGTGCATCAGCACAGCGTTCATTGGACAGCTTTCCTGAGTTGTTCTCTAGCCATAACCATTCAATCCCTTCAGGCTCTGGTAGCGATACAGGCGTCAGCTTGAGACGGTCCATATAGTCGATCCAAACTGGTAATGCGCCACTACCACCGCTCAAACCAATGGGTTGGTTATCATCACGACCCACCCAAACCACGCTGACATAGTTACCACTGTAGCCTGCAAACCATGCATCACGATAATCATTCGTAGTACCTGTTTTGCCTGCTAAGTGTAAATTGCTACCTAGCGATTTTGCGCGTTTAGCCGTACCAGTTTCTACCACTTGCTGCAATGCATAGTTGGTCAAGAAGTTGGCTTCAGGTGGAATGCTACGCTGAGTGTTAAGACCAGTACGTTGTAAGATACTGCCGCGATCATCAATAACAGTACGAATACTATGAATAGGTGTACGAAAGCCACCTGTGGCAAAGACTTGGTATACACCCAACATATCCATTGGGCTAAGGTTGACAGAACCTAGCAATGCCGAAGGGTAAGGCGGGATTTCTTCTTTGACGCCCATACGCTGCAGTTGTTTGACAAAGGTATCGACACCGAACTCCATACCCAGATGTACCGCCGCTTGGTTATATGATTGTGAAAGTGCTGTTGTCAGAGGTACATAACCATGGTCACGGTTGTCGTAGTTTTTAGGATTCCACTTAGAGCCATCACCGAGGTTGACTGTGATAGGGGAGTCATCGACTGGGCTTGCTAGGTTATAGCGACCACTTTCGAGTGCTGTCATATAGATAACAGGTTTTAGTATCGAGCCTACTTGGCGTTTGGCATCGACAGCACGGTTAAAGCCAGTAAACTCACTACCACTACCTACCACAGATACCAGTTCACCAGTTTCAGGGTTGGCACTGACGAGCGCACCTTGTAAGTCTTTGGTTTTACTGTTTTTACCACGTAGCTCACCCAGTTTTTTATCCACCGCTTTGTCTGCTGCTAATTGGGCAATAGGATCCAAGGTACTGATGATCGTCAGACCTTCGTTTTTGAGGTCGTCAGAATAGTATACTTCATTCAACTCACGTTTAACGATGTCCAAAAAGTCAGGGAATTGACTCTTGCCTTCGACTGCCTTTTCAGCGATACCTAGCGGCTGCTCTACGGCTTCATCGTAATCTTCTTGAGCCAGTGACCCCACTGTTAACATGTTGTTAAGCACAATATTACGACGTTCTTTTGAGTCGTTTGGATTGCGGCGTGGATTATAAAGACTTGGGCCTTTTGCCATACCTACCAACAGCGCTTGTTGGTCTAGGCTGAGCTCTTTGAGGGGTTTGTTAAAGTAAAACTGTGACGCCAAGCCAAAACCATTAATAGAGCGTTTACCGTTTTGACCTAAGTAAATCTCGTTGAGATAGGTTTGTAGAATTTCGTCTTTGCTATAATGTAATTCAAGCAATACAGCCATTAACGCTTCGTTGGCTTTGCGTTTGAGCGTACGGTCTGAATTGAGATAGAAGTTTTTAATAAGCTGCTGAGTAATCGTTGAGCCGCCCTGACGAGAGCCGCCAGAGAAGTTGTTTATGACAGCACGTGCGATCCCACGTATAGAAACACCTTTGTGCTCATAAAATGCACGGTCTTCAGTGGCTATCAGTGCATCGATAAGCGGTTGTGGCACATCCTCTAACGAGACGACCATACGATCTTCATTGCTGTCTGGGTAAATACCACCGATATTAACGGGCTCTAAACGGATAATGCCACTTTTGGCAGGTAACGTGCTTTGGACAGATGCAATTTTATTACCATTAATAGTCATTTTGATGACTTGCTCTTTATCCACATCATTAGCGCTATAAGTAAAGCCACGCGTATGAATAAAGTAGGTATTACCAGTCTTATGATAAGTGCCTGTATGGTCGTAGGCTTTGTTGCTCTGGTAGTTGAGCAGCTCAAGCCACGTCTTCATCGTACCTGTATCGACATTTGCACCTTGATATAATTCAAGTGGCTGCGAGTATACTTTTGCAGGGATATCCCAGCGCTTACCCTCAAATTTTTGGGTAATGGTGCGATCAAGTTTAATCAAGTATAGTGCCAACAGCACCATACCAACGATAATAATAATTAATATGAGACTACTAAGTACTAAACCACGCTGTTTTGAAGGTAGCGTATTTGTCATAGCCTTAGAAGACTGTGATAATTTAGTATTTGGTAGCTTTGGATTTGATTTTTGCACTGATATCGCACCATTTTGGTATAAAAAACTGCTTCATAATGACGTAAATTGACAAATTTTTCAATCTATCATCGATGAAGCATGCATTCATGAGTATTAGACTGTGAGTAGTGAACCTACTTACAGCGCTTGCTTGTAGTATAATCTTTATAAAAACGTTCGTATCAATACCTTTGTATTAGTATTAAAGCTTTTAGCGCTTTTAATTTAGGTTATGAGCGCCATATAAAATTG
>NZ_JBQSXG010000012.1:0-41888 GCF_052378005.1 Psychrobacter sp. AOP31-B2-9 | reverse complement strand
AAATTATTTACTTTTTATAGGATTTATTAACATGGCCGCTTTAGCCGACCTGCAACAACATTTAACCCGTTTTTGGGCACTACCACACCATCAAGACAAAGCTTTAGACATCAAACTGAAAGACGTACAATCATGGCAACAACAGCGTCTTAAAAAAACGCACAGCGACCTATTTGAACAACCAAAAAATCAACTGATGGCAGATTACTTTTTGACGCAGTTGTATGGCGGTGATGAATTCAAGATACTGGCGGAACAATTAGAACGAATTCTTCCTAAAGCCCAAAAGCTTGAGCGCCTAGCCAAAGAGTCGGCTTTGGAAGCTGGTAGTATGGGTATCCATGCAGCAATTTTAGCGATTGAGCTAGACTTGCATTTGGCTCAGTGGTTGCTTAGTGAAAACTTGCCAGTCAATGAGGATAACATGCTTGCCGCCTATCGCGCTGTCGATGAAGCTGGAGAGCGCCGAGTACAAATCAGCAACCTAAAAGAAGTCTGTTATCGCACTGACAAGCACCTAAACTCATTTATGCTAAAGAAAGCGTTTGCGCTGGCTAAAGGCACAGCATATCGCTATAAATTCCAACCACTTTACGACTTTATTGATACAGGGTTCAAAGCCATGAAGCCTCTCAAAAGTGTGAGTGATTTTATCGAGCCATTTTGTAAGCGTGAACTGATAATTATTGATCAAGTTCATGATATGGATAATGGCAGTAAGCCAATGACGTTTGGTGTATCATAGCCATTATAGTACGCTTAACTTATCACTACTTTATAGCTTTTCAAAAAATAATCATAAAAATGAATAACAGGACACCACCATGAACGATACTGCAAATAACAACTCTCACCTCGACAAAAAACCCGCCACCAACGCTCATTTACAAGATAAGTTGGTAAAAGACAGTATCACTCACAATCAAAATATAACGGCTCAAGTTCAAGCACGACAAACCACTGTAAAAGACAGCAACCATACTGCAAGTACGAATGACTTCACGCAAGTCCAAGACTTACCAACTGGAACACCACAAGGTCAACAAACCACCATGCCAAACAACAATACGATTAATAGCGTAGATAACGAAAACACACAAACCACCAAGCAGACCCTTTTTAATCAACGTGATGATATCAACAATCCGCACACGCCTGATACTGATGGTAATGAACAAACTCACTTTGGTTATAAGACAGTCAATAAAGCGGAAAAACAAGCACGTGTGGCTGATGTGTTTACCTCTGTCGCCAAAAAATATGACATTATGAATGATTTAATGTCATTTGGTATTCACCGTCTATGGAAGCGTTATGCCATTAGCTTATCGGGCGTGCGCTCAGGTCAGCACGTATTAGATATCGCAGGCGGTACAGGTGACTTGGCCAAAGTATTTAGCCGTGAAGTCGGCCGAAACGGTCACGTGGTATTGTCAGACATCAATGCTGCCATGCTAGAAGTAGGCCGCGAACGCTTAATTAATGCTGGCTGCAACAACGTTGATTTTGTATTAGCAAATGCTGAGACACTCGCTCCATTTGATGACAACAGCTTTGACTTGATTACTATCAGCTTTGGTCTACGTAATGTCACGGATAAAGATGCGGCGCTCAAATCCATGTATCGCGTACTTAAGCCAGGTGGTCGCCTATTGATTTTAGAATTCTCAAAACCCGTATTTGAGCCATTATCTAAAGCCTATGATCTATATTCATTTACCGCTTTACCTATTATGGGCAAGCTGATCGCCAATGATTCTGAAAGCTATCAATACTTGGCTGAATCGATTCGTATGCACCCTGATCAGCAGACACTCAAGCAAATGATGCAAGAAGCGGGCTTTGAAAATTGCGACTATAACAACTTGACTGCTGGTATCGTCGCCGTACATCGTGGCTTTAAAGCGTAACGACAACACCTTGGTGATAAGGGGCAACCTAGCCATATCTAACAGTCGTGATAAATGAGCTACTGATCCAAATTAACGATGCGCCTTATTAAAGGCGCTCAATCAAATATGCGAGAGACATATGCTAACGGTCTTACTTTTGGCTGGTGCCGAAAAACTGATTAACCTTGCCATTGCAAGCGATGAGATCACCAAATCAGGTCTAGCACCGCTCGCTGGAAAAGTGCTACGGCTAAATATAGGTATGCCCGAAATTCATCTAGATGTGCTATTTACTGATGAGCATCTACGTTTTGAGCCAGTGACCACCGAAAGCTTGTTTGAGCCAAGTGGTCAAATAAATGAGCGTGAAGCGGCCAATATGGAAAACGCACGTATGGGTCACAGCCATCCAGACTGTACCCTTACCGTGGATAATCCTGCTCAATTGCTCAATCTGATGCGTGGTGCTGAAGGTAATATGCCTATCGCTGGTGACTATAAAGTGTTGATGCAGCTTAAACAGCTGGTTGCAGGATTTGATCCCGACGTTGCCGGTCAGCTTGAGCCGCTCATTGGTAAGCCGATGGCCAGTCAGTTACATCTGCTCATTTCGCAGTTAAAAGCCAGCTTGCGACATAATGCCAAACGCGCCTTTGATGATGTCAGTGACTGGGCCAATGATGTAGCAGGTAATGCTGCACCTGATCCAGTTGCCACGGCAGAGCTAAATGATCTCAAGCAGCAGTTGCTAAAGCTGCGCGCAGATGTCGAACGTGAGGAAGCCAAATTGGCCGCTATCAAAGAAGAACAGGCGCGCTTTCTTGACAACTCGTTTCATCAATAGCCTATTCAGTAGATAAAAAACATTATTATTGACTGTATTATTCATACATCAACAAAACCTATAGATCAGCAAAGTGTTTACCCTATTTCTAAATTTTTCTAGAGTACTTATACCTCATGCTACTATCTCATCGCGCCCGTTTATTTGAGCTTTGGCGTATCGCCGCAACGTATCGCATTGATACGCATCTCGCTATCGAAGAAGCGCCGCAACTACAACCGTTAGCACGTTTAATTCGCATGCACCCAGCCGCTTGGGGTAAGAAACATCAACCAAATGCCATCAAATATGCCATAGAAGACATGGGTACGCTGTTTTTGAAACTGGGGCAACTGCTCTCAACCCGTCGTGATTTAGTGCCACCTGAGATTATCGAGCAATTGGTCCAGCTACAAGATAAAGTCAAGCCTTTTGACGCAGATGTTGCTATTGCACAAATCCAAGATAGCAAACACGGTCTGGGTAAATCTATTGAAAATTTATTTGCCCGTTTTGATGTAAAGCCACTAGCAGCAGCATCTATCGCCCAAGTACATACCGCCGCCATGCATGATGGCCGTGAAGTGGTCGTAAAAGTGGTACGCCCAGATATTCGCACGACTATTGTGACTGACTTTGAATTGCTCCTCGAACTGGCCAATTGGGCATCGGCTCGTATTGAAGCCGCACGAGCGGTACATATCATCGATATCGTCGAAGACTATCGTCAAGTCATGCTCAACGAGCTAGATTTAACCCTTGAGGCCGACAACACCATCCAAATGCGCAATAACTTTCTGGGTTCTGCCTTGATGTATGTGCCAGAAGTTTATGATGCTGCCAAGAACGTGATGGTGATGGAGCGTATTCAAGGCGTACCCATTTCACAAATCGAAGTGTTTGATAAATTGGGCTATGACCGAGCTGCATTAGCCAAAAAAGGGCTAACCATATTTTTCACTCAAGTCTTTCGTGATAATTTCTTTCATGCTGACATGCATCCGGGCAATGTGTTTGTAGAAACACCCTCACTCACTACAATGAATGCTGATGCGCCAGCAGTTGATTTAGGTCATGAACCTCGCTATATCGGGCTTGATTGCGCCATCATGGGCACTTTATCAAAAGAAGATCAGCTCATCGTCGCGCGGATGCTGCTAGCTGTTATGAATGATAACTTTACCGCCATGGTTGATATCGTGAGCCGAGCTGGCTGGATTCCACCAAGCGCTGATAAGCATGCGCTCATGCGTGATATGAAGCGTACTGTCGGACCCATGTTAAACAAACCTATCAACGATATCGACTTTGCTGGCGTATTGATGCAGATTTTGGATATCGCCCGTCGCCATCATATGAGTATTCCACCGCAGTTGATGCTATTGCTCAAAACGCTGGTACACGTAGAAGGGTTGGGTCGTGATTTATACCCTGATCTTGATATTTGGTCACTTGCCAAACCTATTTTGAGCAATTGGATCAAAGAGCAGCTCGATCCGATGCGTAATTTGCAGCAGTTACGCCAGCAACTGCCTGAGATACTACTATCTACCACGGATATTCCTAAGTTACTGGATCAAGGGTTACAAAGCCTTGCTTCACAAGGATCGCGTCAGGACAGTCAACTACGTGAAATACAGCAAATTCGCGCCGATATGCTCAATGATCGCCGCCGCGACTGGATGGCACTGGCAGGGTTTGGACTAAGTATTGCTGTTGCCACGCAAGTCGTTGGCTGGCTGGCACCTTTATTTTATATCATGGCGATACTGGCAATCATTTGGCGTGTTTTGGCCTAAAATCACCGTTGAAATTGCTGAGAGGTTAAGCTTGCTAAGAGTGACAGCGTTTATTGCGTTTAACCTGTGCTAGGTCTAACTGTGAACGCTTCAGGAACGGTCTTATAGAAATAGAAACTAAAAACCCCTAGCGTCCACGATATGGATCATTAGGGGTTTTGCTTGCAGAAAACCCTTATAACATCTGATCTATAGCCATTTGGGTCAATACCCGACCACGAGCGGTACGCAGCACATAACCTTGTTGAATTAAGTACGGCTCAATCACATCCTCAAGCGTCCCTCGGTCCTCAGCCATTGCCGCTGCTACCGCTTCGACTCCGGCAGGACCGCCATCAAAGCGCTCATGCAATATTTCAATATAACGCCTGTCTAAATGATCCAGACCTCGTCTATCCACTGCTAGCATATCTAACGCGCTACCCGCTATCTGACCGTTAATACTGCCATCGCCCTTAACCTCAGCATAATCACGCACACGCCGTAATAAACGATTGGCAATCCTTGGCGTACCACGCGCGCGGCGAGCGATCTCCACTGCACCATCTTCACTCATCGGTACACGCATCAAGCGTGCAGCACGGCTAACAATCGTCGTCAAATCAACAATATTATAAAACTCAAGCCGCTGTACAATACCAAAACGATCTCGTAGTGGCGATGTCAATAACCCCGCTCTGGTCGTCGCGGCTACTAGTGTAAACGGTGGTAAATCCAGCTTGATAGAACGAGCAGCAGGGCCTTCACCAATCATAATATCGAGCTGAAAATCTTCCATCGCGGGATACAGTATCTCTTCGATGACCGAGCTCAGCCGATGAATCTCATCAATGAACAGTACATCTCCTTCTTCTAGATTGGTCAACATAGCGGCCAAATCTCCTGGGCGCTCAAGCACAGGTCCCGAAGTCGAACGCAGATTACCACCCATTTCACGTGCAATAATATTGGCAAGGGTTGTTTTACCCAAACCCGGAGGACCAAAAATAAGCGTATGATCTAACGCTTCATTTCGACCGCGTGCAGCACCAATAAAAACCTCCATCTGCTCACGGACCACTGGCTGACCAATATACTCAGCCAATAATGCTGGTCGAATATTAGAATCAGGGGAATCCCCTGCCCCTTCTAACGGATTAATCAAACGATCATGCGTCATAAGTTTTTCATTATATTGAGAAGTTAGTTAATAAATAGCATAACCAAAGGCCATCTATAAGTCATGCAAAACATCAAAAGTTATCTGCTAAAACGAAAATAAGCGACAATTAATGTCGCTTATTTATTCGATATGTGTTGATATAACCATGAATAGCAATAACGACTAAAATTATTTAAACGTTGATAGCTGCTGCAATGTCGCTTTTAATAATCCTTGCGTGTCTGTAAATGTGTCACCATTACTCTTAGCGGCTTTGATCGCTTGCTGAGCTTCTTTTTCTTTATAGCCCAAACTTATCAATGCCCCCTCGACTTCAGCAATGATATTACCTTCGTCAGACATAGCGGCAGGCTCAATCGCAAACTCTAAATTACTGTTATCAACTTCGATATTTTTTAATTTGTCTTTTAGCTCAATCAATAAACGTTGCGCTGTTTTTTTACCGATACCTGGTATGCGAGTCAATGCGGTTTCTGACTCTTGCTCGACATGCATCTTGAGCTCAGCGGCTGACATCGCAGATAACATTGCCAATGCCATTTTTGCCCCAACCCCATTGATCTTAATCAATTGGCGAAAGACATCACGTTCTTTTCGATCGATAAACCCATAGAGTAACTGTGCATCTTCACGCACATGAAAATGCGTCCAAATACTCGCCTGCTCATTAAGATGTAATTGACAAAAGGAAGGCAGCGGCAACTCAATATCATAGCCAACACCAGAAGCAGTCATGATACAGGCAGTTGGTGCCATCAAATACTGCACCTGTCCAGTAATAAGTCCAATCATATCTACCACCTCTTATCCTATCACAACCAATGAAGGCAAAGATTCTACTCTATGGCCATCTAACCACGATTTTAACGCCTAATAAACTATTTATAAAAATCGACCATAGCCTCAAGGCTTAACGGACGAATCTTATGTGCCTGACCAGCCGAACCGAAGGCTTCAAAACGGTTGGTACAGACATCTGACATCGCAACCATAGAGGCTTTGAAGTATTTACGTGGATCAAACTCGCTAGGATTTTCTGCAAGAAACTGACGGATAGCGCCCGTCGATGCCAAACGTAAATCTGTATCAATATTCACTTTACGTACACCATGCTTAATCGCTTCAACGATTTGCTCAACAGGTACACCATAAGTCTCACCAATATTACCGCCATTTTCATTGATGACTTTTAGCCATTCTTGCGGTACTGATGACGAGCCATGCATAACCAAATGCGTGTTCGGAATACGGGCATGAATCTCTTTAACACGTTCAATAGACAGGATGTCACCTGTAGGTGGACGCGTAAATTTATAAGCGCCATGACTAGTACCAATGGCAATAGCAAGAGCATCGACGTTGGTATCTTTAACAAACTGCTCAGCTTCGTCAGCACTGGTCAATAGCTGCTCATGGTCTAGCACACCTTCTGCGCCAGAGCCATCTTCCTCACCTGCCATGCCAGTCTCAAGACTACCCAAGCAACCAATTTCACCTTCTACAGACACGCCGCAAGCATGTGACATTTTCACAACTTCGCGAGTAACGTTGGCATTATAGTCGTAATCCATTGGCGTTTTGCCATCTTCACCAAGCGAGCCATCCATCATCACTGAAGAAAAGCCAAGCTGGATTGAGCGTTGGCAGATAGCCGCTGACATACCATGATCTTGGTGCATAACTACTGGAATATGCGGCCATTCTTCGATTGCAGCAATAATTAGATGACGCAAAAACGCAGACCCTGCATATTTACGTGCGCCAGCACTGGCTTGTACAATCACAGGTGAGTCACAAGCATCTGCAGCCATCATGATTGCACGCATCTGCTCTAGATTATTGACGTTAAAGGCAGGAACACCATAGCTGTGTTCAGCGGCATGGTCTAAAAGTTGACGTAAAGAAATTAAGGCCATAAAGCGCTCTCTAATTAAAGGTTGAATAGTGTTTTTGAAAATAACTCTTAAAATGACAGCTTTTGAAATAGGGCTTTAGAATAAACAGCAAAAAACCTTGCTTAATAACAGTGACAGCACTGTCAATCTGCAAAACAGTTAATCATTTCAGGGGTAATTAATACGCGGTGATTATAGCAAAATTTGCGATGTCTTCGTAGCAGTTGCATCACTATTTATCGAACTATCTTTTTATAAAACCAATGTTGTAACTTAACCAACAAAATCTAAGTTCATACTCATTTAAAAAACAGTCATTAAATGAGGGAAATAATGCAGATAATACCAGGATATCAATCAGCGACTTGAGACCATTTGGCAGTGTTTTAGCTATTCTCAACCCATTTAACGTTTAGAATGTATTGAAGACAAGTCAGAGGCAATGCAAAAAGCCTTGGCAATCACCAAGGCTTTTCTAGTATTTTGAGAGCTTATAATAAACAAATATGTCCATAACTGATTTAATGGATTACCTATCAATCAGTAGAAGATCAACAAACCAGTCATTACATTGCTTAGTACTGTTGTTCTGCATCAACAGCAACATCTTCTGCACCGTCAGCAACAGCGTCAGCACCGTCAGCAACAGCAGTAGCAGCGCCTTCAACAACAGTACTAGCACCTTCAGTGATAGCATTGCCAGTGTCTTCTAGTGCTTCTGTTGCAGCAGCACCAGCAGTTTCAGCGCCTTCGGCAACTTCAGTACCAGCATCTTGAGCAGCAGTTTCAGCTTCAGCAGCAGTTGCTTCAGTTTCTGCAGCGATATCATCAGCAGCAGACTCAGTAGCCGCTTCAGCGTTTTCTTCTGTTTGTTGACTACATGCAGTAACTGCAAAAGTACCAGCAAGTACGCTAGCAAGTAACAAATGACGTTTTAACATAATAAACCTCTCATAAATAAAACATGTCAATATACATGGTTGCGCTATTTTATAGAGTGCAAATAAGACATGCAATAACAATTTTCAGTATATATACAAATAATAGCTACTTAATAATCAGTAGTTATGCCTGTTTTCTATCCAAAATCAACAAACAAAAATCATAGCTGACATATTAGCTTGCATAGCTTACTTTTAATACTTGTTTTAAATTGTACCAATAATGTTTCAAAAATGTTAATTAATGTTAATAAATTAAGCGCTAATTTGTAGCGCAGCAACTGCAGGAAGAACCTTGCCTTCTACAAACTCCAGGAATGCACCACCTCCTGTTGACATATAGCTAACACCATCAGCAACTTGATATTTATCAATTGCTGCTAAAGTATCACCGCCACCAGCAATGGAGAAGCCCTGGCTATTTTTGACAGCATCTGCCAATATTTGAGTACCTTGACCAAAAGCATCTACTTCAAACACACCTACTGGACCATTCCATAAAATAGTCTTTGCATTGAGAATGGCCTCAGCCAATTGTTTTGCGCTTTCTGGCGCGATGTCTAAGATCATGTCATCTTCGCCAATCGCATCAATAGACTTAACAGTGGCAGTCGCTTTTTGCAATGAACCTGTAAAATCGTCAAAATCAATGTCATTTTTATCAGCAACAATGACATAATCAGGCAATAAAATTTCCGTTTTATTCATAATATCACGGGCAGTATCCACCAAGTCTGCTTCATATAGTGAAGCACCAACACTATGACCTTGCGCTGCTAAAAAAGTATTGGCGATACCGCCACCAACGATAATCTGTGTACATATTTCAGCCAAGCTATGTAAGACTTCTAATTTTGTTGATACTTTCGAGCCACCAACAATTGCAAGCATTGGCTGTGCTGGTGTTTCAAGTGCTAAGCTCAAAGCATCAAGCTCAGCAGCCAATAGAGGACCTGCACAGACTGTTTTTCCTGCTTGACGCATGGCTTGAGTGACACCTTCTGTTGATGCTTGCGCACGATGTGCCGTACCAAAAGCATCCATCACAAATACATCGCATAAGTCGGCATATTTTTTTGCCAAAGAAGCATCGTTTTTCTTTTCACCTTCATTAAAACGCATATTCTCTAATAGTACGACTTCACCAGCTTTGATAGGTGCTCCTTCAGTCAAATACTCACGATTGAGACTCACTGACACCGCTAGCTTATCGCTCAAATAATCAGCAACAGGTGCTAATGAATATATTGCTTCTAGATTACCTTCAGTCGGGCGTCCCAAATGTGAACAAACGATAACGGCAGCGCCTTTTTCTAATGCCATCTGAATAGTAGGCAAACTTGCTTGCAAGCGAGCATCACTCGTGACTTTATTGTTTTTAATAGGTACGTTTAGATCTTCTCGAATTAATACCACTTTATCCGTTAAGTTCAACTCACTCATACGCAAAAAATTCATGAACTGCTCCTATGCATCAATCTGTTGGTTAATTTAAGCTTACTGTTATTGCTAAATGTTGCTATAAAAAGAATTACTCACCATCATTTCCTGGATGTGTATCCTCAATCATTTTATTTATTTCTAATTTTTGACTGGATAAAAGATATCTTTGTAGTTATATGACAAAGATTTTCTATATTCCGCACCGTGTTTTGGCTCATTTATAGTAGTAATGTGATTTAACGAACCAAAGTCGATGGCGATGTATTCTACCAGTTTATATCAACAGCTCATAACCAACATATTAATTAAAAACTTAACATGAGAATGTAGTGGAATAAGAAACCTTAACATTCTGTGGTGGTTTCTGAAAAACCTGTCCTTTACCATAAGACAATTCGCATTACTACAATCAATAAAAAAAGGCTTACGGATATAGGCCAGCATGACTACAATCATTAGGAAAATATAATTATTAGGAGAATACAATGAGTATTAATCTAAACACTGCCAAACAAAATCTGTTGAAACTTAAAGACGAATATGAAATTAGAATTGGCAAAATAGAAGATCATATTCAAAACCCACAAGATGATCTCAATGAGCATTGGGACGACCAAGCGATTTCTTATCGTCAAAACGGTATGCGCAAAAACCTTATGGACGAAGCGCGCCAAAACTTAAGCTATGTCGAAAATGCTCTCAATCGCATCGAAAACAACACTTATGGTGAATGTGAGGTGTGTGACAAGCAAATCGAAGAAAAACGCTTAGAAGCACTACCCTACGCTACATTATGTATGGAGCATGCTGAATAACTATTTACTGCTATTTCTGACGAATAAATTATAAAGCAGGTGGTCCCCACTCAGAAAACGCCTGCTGCCACTCACGACAGCGATTTGCTATTTCTGGGATGGGTAAATCCATAATATCGCCTACTACCGCGACATACTTAATCGGTAATCCTGCTAAATTCGAGACATTTTCAGCCGTTAGACCACCTATCACACACATATCTATACCTTGCTGACAACCTGAAACAATCTGCTCATGCGATACAATATCGGCATTTGGTTTGGTCATAGACGTAAAGACTGCGCCCATCGCAGCATAACTCGCGCCATCTTTTTTTGCCTCTGCCACTAATTCCGACTCACAGTGACACGTACGGCCAATGATTTGATTTGATGATAGATATTTTTTGGCATCGCTAATACTGCCATCTTTTTGACCCAAATGTACACCAACGCCAAGCTTTGCTGCCAAACCAATATCATCGTTAATAACAACGGGTACGTTATACGTACTGGCCAAATCGACTATTTGCTTCGCCTCTTTATACAACTCTGAGGCACCATCAGGTAGAGAAAGTGTTCTCTTACGGCGGATTTGTAGTAGCGCAATTAATCCTGTTGCCAGTGCTGCTTCTAACTTTTGATAGAGAATCTCAAACTCGTCATCGTTGGTCAGCAAATACAACTGAGGCTGTAAAATATTTGATAACTGAATCATATAATACGTCCGTAATTTCCACACAATAAAAAAGCTGTTATATCACATAACAGCCTTTTTATAAGTATCAAAACAATAAGCTTACACTGTACGACGTGTCGCTAAACTGTTGAGAATATTTTTGGCATCACCCCAACGTGTGGCTGAACTGTTCGCACCTAAGATAACAATAATCGCTGGACGGTTGTTTACGCGAGTTTCCATCACGACACAACGACCTGCTTCATTAATGAATCCTGTTTTTGAGATACCAATTGGGTAACTACCATCACGCACCAAACTACTAGTGTTGTTGGCTTTATAGGTACGGTTACCACTTGAATAGTTTGAGACAAAGAAATCGTAGCTCTTAGTGGTGGAGAAACGACGAATGACATCGTAATTACCAGCGGCACGTACCATTTTTACGAGATCTTTTGATGAAGCGACATTGCGCTTATCAAGACCCGTTGGATCGCCAAAGAAAGCGGTAGTCATACCCAAATCTTGAGCTTTACGATTCATAGCACGAATAAAGGCGCTATAGCCACCTGGATAATTACGCGCTAGACTTTTCGCTGCTGGATTTTCTGATTTCATCAATGCCATTAATAGCATTTCAGCACGATTCAAACGATCACCAGCTTTCAAGCGAGAGCTAGCACGCTTTGGACCAACAAAATCTTCTGCATCAAGCGTAATTTCTTCACGCATGTCAAGGCCTGCATCTAATACAACCATCGCGGTCATAATTTTTGTGATACTGGCCATCGGGCGCGCAGCATCAGCATTTTTTTCATAAATAGATTCACCAGTTTCAGCATCGATTACCGCGACACTGCGCGAATCAGTACTGATTGGCAGCATGTCGCTACTGCCAAACTTACCACTGTAAGTGGTATTGTAACTGTTGTTATTACTAGCGAAAGTGGCACCAGAACCATTATCAGTTTTTGTGATAGTGGAGCTGTTGGATTTGTACATGATATTACGCGCTTCAGACAGGCTATCAGCACCGCCCCAACTCATGCGAGCACTAGAACCAGTATCAGTGCTACCATTAATCGTAAGTGCCGCTTGTGATGCACTGCCCAAACTCAATGAAATCATAGCAGCGATTAGTTGCTGTTTGGTTAATGGTAGTTGTCTCATTATGCCCCCTGCTGTCGTTATCACGTCAGTTATACACTGTCTGGCGCCAAGAACGTACGTAGCCTTTATAGATGTGTTTGTAAGTACTCGTATAGAGTTTTTGTATTTTTAGTGTATCATGGTTTGCATTTAAGTTTAATGCATCAAACTGATTTAACGGTTTATTTTTACCGAATTCAAATTTCTCTACAACCAACTTATATTGTAGAAACATTGATTTACGTTTTAGAAACATGCATTCATTTTGAATGTGGCTATCATCCATATTCAATATAGGGTATGTTCAACACGCTATATATTAGATAATAATATTTTAAATACCACAACCTTTAGATGACTCAGATGTCTGGAATCTACTTGTCATTTAGCATCAGTCAAAACCTTCATTCTCACGAATAATAAAGAGTATCGTTATGATTAAAGTATTGGTAGTTGATGATCATGATTTGGTAAGAATGGGTATCAGTCGTATGCTATCAGATAGTGTCGATATCGAAGTGGTCGGCGAAGCAGACAGCGGTGATATGGCTATTAAACTGGCCAAAAAACTGCGCCCTGATGTGGTGTTGCTGGATGTTAATATGCCTAATATCGGTGGGCTCGAAGCAACTAAGCGGTTGATTCAACTGGATATGGGTATCAAGATATTAGCCGTCAGTAGTATGTCAGCACAGCCCTACCCATCGATGCTCATAAAAGCGGGCGTCAATGGTTATATTACCAAAGGCACGCCACTTGATGAAATGATACGAGCTATCAAAAAGATTTATCAAGGTGGTCGTTATTTTAGCCAAGATGTCGCGGAACAATTGGCTGATGTTTTATTATCAGATAATGCCAACTCACCCTTTGACTTATTAAGTGATCGTGAAAAGCAGGTAGCCATGATGGTGGTTAACTGCCAAAGCCCTCAACAAATAGCTGATCAACTATTTGTCAGTGTCAAAACCATCAATACTTATCGCTATCGCATTTATGAAAAAGTCGGCGTTGACAGTGATGTTAAATTGACGCATCTGGCCATTCGTCACGGCTTGATTCAGCCGTAAACTACTTAGATCGTGTCCTCAGTCTGAACATAAAAATCTAAACAGGCTGAAAATGAGGACACGCCCTAGTCACTCTTTCTCAACCACGGTCTATTTATGAAGCCTGCTATTACTCATTATTTACATCACGATGATACCCTTCCACAAACACAGCTACGAAAGCTAGGGCTCATCTATAGCAGTTATCGCTTTGTCCTTAGTACATTTTTTATGTTGATGGGATATGTCACAGCTCAGGCTAATGATAATGTCTCTCTGCCAAGCTTTTTGCAACAAACTGCCCTTAGCTTTTATATTCTACTGAGTCTAATCTTACTTGGACTGTTTTATGTAGTACATAAAAAAATGCAACGCCAACTCGCTTTTGGTTTGGTATTAGATGTTGTGATATTGAGTTTATTACTTTATACAGCTGGCGCTCCTGACTTACAGCTCACCATGCTATATATGGTAGTGGTTGCAGCGAGCTTTATGCTGCTCAATGCCTCACAAGCATTCATTGTTACCCTACTTGCAATTATTTTTGTTATTTATCAGCAGTTTTTTTATGCCATTGCCAATAGTATAAATTTGGCAAACTTAGGTAATGCTCTACTCATGTCTGTCAGCTTTTTGGCCGTTGGCTTTTTAAGTTGGTCTATTTCGCAGCGCCTGATGCAACTTGAAAAAGTAGCAGCGGGACAAGCAAAAGAAGTAGAACGATTGAATGTCATCAATCAAGAAGTAATCGCACAGATGGCGAATGGTGTCATCGTCATTGATAAGCAGCGTGTTGTCCTAGCTAACCTTGCGGCCCATCAATTACTGAGTCTTTCATACAATTTGTCAGTATCAGTACCATTACCTAACCCGTCCAGTGAAGCTAGCCACGCACGCAACAACAATCATACTGAGCTCTTAACCAATTTTGAGCAACAACTCAGTAAGCAGCATGCACAGTTATTAAAAGCCTGCTTGTCAGTAGTAGAAGGCCAATCATGCACTTTTACTTATGATTTACCAGCAGTAGCAAATGCCTCTATATTCGGTAAATTACGTGTGCAAATCGTTCCCTTAAAAGATGATAGCAAACTCATCATGCTAGAAGATTTACGCCGTGAGCAAGCCAGTGCTCAACAATTAAAACTGGCTTCTTTAGGGCAATTAACGGCCAGTATCGCCCATGAAATAAGAAACCCGTTAGCAGCTATTTCTCAAGCCAGTCAGCTATTAATGGAAGACGTAACAGAAACTGAGGAAAAAAACGCAGCAGATGATGATATCGATAATAATTACGAGCTTTATAAAATGATATTTTCACAAACCAAACGGGTAAATCGCATTATCGAAGATGTCTTAAAGCTGTCTCGCCAGCAAGCAGCAAATCAGCAGTCAATCGTACTGGCTGAATGGATGCCAACATTTTTGGAAAACTACTTTTCAAAACATGATGTTTTTTTACGAGTAAACGCACAGCCCACGATATCATTTGATACTCACCAATTGGAACAAGTCTTAATCAATTTAATAAACAATGGCTTACGCTACAGTAGCTATGCCCACTCTCATGCTTATGTGGAAATTGAAATTTATTGTGCCGACAACGATGTTATAATCGATGTTTTAGACAATGGTGATGGTGTGAGCTCTGAAAGTCTCGAGCACTTATTCAATCCTTTTTTCACCACAGATCAAAAAGGTACTGGCTTAGGGTTGTACTTATCACAAGCATTTTGTGAAGCCAACCAGACTCGCTTACTTTATATTCCTGAACATAAAAAAACCTGTTTTCGCTTAATAGCACCTTCTGTGGGCTCTAGTCCGAACATAATGAATGCGAGATAAAAATGCTCTATAAGTAAGGGTTGTCTAATGCATGTTTAATACTCGTTAAGGTTCGAGCATTACCATCACTTTACGCCTTGTCTGGAGCTGTTTTGATGATCAGCAGTGACTATTTTTAAATGTTAAATATATTGTAAATATCAAACATGTCCTAATTAGAAAATGCTATCTTTTTAAATTTTGTAGATATAAATACGATGAGATGATGTATGACAACAACCGCGCTAGTCGTTGATGACGAAGTAGATCTATGCAGATTAATGCAAATTACTTTGACTAAAATGGGGATAAAAAGTGATGTGGCTTACACTCTGTCACAAGCAAAATCCTACTGGCAAGATAATGATTATGATTTTTGCCTAACCGATTTAAATCTGCCTGACGGCTCAGGACTAGATTTGGTAAAAGAAATCAATGGTAGCTCTAGCACTCCTGTCGCTGTAATTACTGCGCATGGTAGTATGGACTTGGCTATCGAGGCGTTAAAGTTAGGTGCTTTTGATTTCGTCAATAAACCACTAGAGCTACCACGTTTACGACAGTTAGTAGAGAATGCTTTAAAGGTTATTCATCAAGACAGTGCATCGACCAGCACACCTGAATCTTCACCTGAGCAAAAAATGTTGAACAGTAGGCTTATCGGTAACTCTGCTGTGATGCACCCTCTTAAGAACACCATTTTAAAATTAGCACGCTCACAAGCACCTGTATTTTTATCAGGTGCTTCTGGCACAGGAAAAGAAGTAGTTGCGAGACTAATTCACGACCTAAGCCCTCGTAGGGATGGTAGCTTTGTGCCAGTTAACTGCGGTGCCATCCCTTCAGAGCTAGTAGAGTCAGAGTTTTTTGGTCACAAAAAAGGCAGCTTCACAGGCGCTGTTACTGACAAGCAAGGGCTGTTTCAACAAGCAAATGGCGGTACATTATTTTTAGACGAAGTCGCAGACCTGCCTTTAGCAATGCAAGTAAAACTACTGCGTGCCATTCAAGAAAAGACAGTGCGAGCTATTGGTGATACTAAAGAAATACCTGTTGATATCCGTATTCTATCCGCCACACATAAAAACTTAAACCGCCTAGTACAAGACGGAGCCTTTCGACAAGATTTATATTATCGCATCAATGTGATCGAGCTAAAACTACCCACGCTTAACGCTCGCCGTGATGACATTCCTGTTTTGGCTGAGCACTTCTTGGCAATGATTGCCAATGAATGGCAGTTAGAGACCGTACCTTCCTTAACTGTAGATGCCTGCGCGCGCTTACAACATCATAACTTCGCTGGCAATGTTCGCGAGCTACGTAATATTCTTGAACGTGCAGTCACGCTAGCAGAAAATCCAACCATTGATACCATTCACTTGGGCCTCGCTGATATCGACACTCATCAAGACATTACAAATATCCAAAGTCCTGAGAATACGAACAATACATACTTACCAGAACCAGAGAAAACTCATAAAACAGCTGATCAAACGCTAGAAAGTAGCGAAACACGTCTCCATTCAACACAAACCACTCAGGTTCAGCAAACAACAACCAATTTGCACCCATATCGTACTAATATTCAACACTTCCCTAATATGATACAACCATCAACTAACAATCATATAGAGGCATTGAATGAAGCCAGTCAGGATTGCAATAACGACACCACCATTTATCAAGCGACGCAAAATAGGGATGGTCAGCAAGTCAGAATAAACGAACTACCAGACGGACAGCTACCCTCTGAAGGGCTAGAGAACTACCTACAAGAGCAAGAAAAGCAGTTAATTATCACCGCACTTAAACAAACTGGTTGGAATAAAACTCAGGCAGCTGAACTTCTAGGCACAACTTTCCGCTCTTTACGCTATCGCATGAAAAAATTGGAAATAGCCGAGGATCAATCCGAATCATAACGTCTCAAACGTTATGATTCATGGTTGGCAATGTTGACAACGGCATTCTGTCAACAGCCAAAACTTAATTACTTGTTTTGTCTATCGTTTTATCGACCTGAGTAGGCTTACGAACAAAACGAATGCCCGAAGCCAATGCTCTGGTTTTTAAAAGAGTTAGTGCTTGCTGCTCCCAAGTACCCTCATTACCTGAAAAGGCCACATCGGGCTTTACACCGATACCATCTATTCTTTTACCTGATGCTGTCATATATTTCGCAACGGTGAGCTTGACAGCTTGTTCATCATTTAGTGGAATCACTGACTGTACCGAGCCTTTACCATAACTCACTTCACCAACGATAGTAGCACGCTTTTGCGCCTGTAAACTGCTGGCCAACACCTCAGCTGCTGATGCTGAATAGCGATTTTGCAACACCACTAATGGCAATGGTTCAAGTAATGCTGCACCTTGAGTCGAGAGCGTACGTGAATCACTTTGACGCGCTTTTACTTGTACCACATCCGTATCAGTCATAAACAAACTAGCAACGCTAACCGCTGATGTTAATACACCACCTGGATTATCACGCATGTCTAACAAGATACCCTGTATGGGTGCGTCTAAATCAATTAAGCTTTCTAACAGTTTTTCACGGCTGTTGTTTTGAAAAGCAGGTAATTTGACGATAGCAATACCGTTGACCAGCCTTGCTTCAATCACTTGAGGGTGACTATTATTACGCTGCAACGTAGTCGTATGCTTACGACGCCCAGCAGTTGACGTCACAATATCTACTTGCGTACCAGCAATCCCTGTTAAGAGCTGCTGGACATCATTGCTTTCTTTGTTTGCATTAAGTTTAAACTCATCTACTTGATGCAAGTAGTCACCAACAGCAATGCCTTTTTTATCAGCAGGTGAATTATCACTAACCTCTGTGATTACCCAATGGCCAGATGCGGATTGATAAGTGACTTTAATACCAACATCACCGACATCACCTTCTGTAAAAGCACGCAGGTTCTCATAGGCTTCAGCATCCAAAAACTCAGCGTGACTATCAAGCTTGGTTAGCATTCCGCTCATTGCATTACTAAAAAGCTCTTCATCATTCACCGTATCCACATATTCACGGCGCACTAAATCTACTACAGCGACAAACGTCTTAAGCGTCTCTGGAGAAATGGCATTTAATGATACTTGTGCAACTTCAGGTGGAATACTGGTATCGATATCATCCGTATCATCAGTTAGCGCTGTTTCATCTGGAATACTATCTATTGAGTCATCAGGCTCATCTGCAGCATCGAGCATATCAGCAATATCTGATAAATTATCAATATCATTTTCGGTGGCTATTTCATCATCATTTAGACTAATAAGCTGCAAACCTGCCGTAGGACTATGAGTCGTATCAGTTGTCTCTAGTGTTGCTGCCTGTGCGTACATACTAACCGTACTTAATCCAAGCAAACCAATTATCAATACAGGCTTACAGACAGTAGGTGCGCTTGATAAGCGTATCATTGGCTTGCCCAATCGTTTAAACACAGACGAGCGTATAAAGTAGAAAGGAGGCATAAGAGAACTCAATTAAATAATAGAATGTACAAAATCATTGTTAATGATGTATTCATCAATATGTGTCTCACAACATAACACCAAGCATGGGCTTAAGACTAGACTAGTATTGCACGTAATTTAGGGAAAATGTATCGAAAAAAAAGGAAAGATAGCTGGTATCTCTCCTTTTTTATCACTATAAACAATACTAATATACTGTCAAAATATAAAGACTAAAATCACTCAGCAATAAATCATGACACAGGAAGCAATAAGCTTTTACCTGTCATTTCAATTGGTATTTCGAGATCCATCAGTGCCAAAATAGTAGGAGCAACATCGCTCAGCTTACCACCACTACGCACTTGCAGCTTCTTATCACCCACATAAATCAAAGGTACTAATTCAGTAGTATGCTGCGTATGTACTTGCCCACTTTCATAATCCTGCATCTGTTCACAGTTACCATGATCAGCTGTGATAAGCATGTCACCACCAGCTGCTCGCACTGCTGCCGCCACACGACCCACACAGACATCTAGCGACTCAACAGCTTGGACAGCAGCATCAAATATACCTGTATGCCCAACCATATCACCATTGGCATAATTCACTACGAGTGTATCGTATTGACCAGACTCAATCGCCTCTACCAATTTATCTGTTACTTCAGGTGCGCTCATTTCAGGTTGTAAGTCATAAGTAGCCACATCTGGAGAAGGTACTAAAATACGAGTCTCGCCTTGATACTCGTCTTCACGACCACCACTAAAGAAAAACGTCACGTGAGCATATTTTTCGGTTTCTGCGATACGTAGCTGTGTTTTACCTTGATCTTGCAAATACTCGCCAAGTGTATTCGTCAAGGATGTTGGGTGATAAGCGATACTGGTTTTTGAATTATCAGCCAACACATCTGAATACTTGGTCAGCATCACAAACGCTGCAAGTTTCGGTTGTTTATTACGAGCAAATCCAGGAAACTCATGATCTGGCAGTACAAATGCTTGGGCAAGTTCACGAGCACGATCAGCACGGAAATTCATAAAAATAAGCGCATCATTGTCGTCGACAGTATATGGTACTTCATCACGTCCAATCACAGTAGTCGGACTAACAAACTCATCCGTCTCACGTGCTTTATAAGCAGCTTGCACTGCACCATCTGCACGAGTAGCTAAACGATCAGCCTTACCTTCAGTGATAAGCTCATAGGCTTTTTGGACTCTATCCCAGCGATTATCACGATCCATTGCATAGTAGCGACCAATAATACTCGCTATCTGTACTCGACCACCTTCATAATGCTCATTGAGTTTATTAATATGCGTGCGTAGACGGTTTATATACTTATCGGCAGACTTCGGCGGTGTATCACGACCATCTAAAAAACAATGGACGAAGACATTTTCGGCGCCATGTACCAATGCTGAGTGACACATTGCTTCGATATGGTCCTGATGAGAATGCACCCCACCATCTGATAACAGCCCCATGATGTGTACATTACCACCAAGCTCATTTGCAGCTTTAACAGCATTTACCAACGCTTCGTTTTTATAAAACTCACGATTAGACAGCTCGCTTGAAATACGAGTGGAATCTTGATAAAGAACACGGCCAGCGCCCAAGTTCATATGCCCAACCTCTGAATTACCAAATTGACCATCTGGTAAACCAACATCTTCTCCTGAAGCTGATATTAGCCCATGCGGATACTGCTGATAAATCTTATCTAAATTTGGCATATCAGCAGCCGCAATCGCATTATCTTTATCTTCTTCACGATTTCCAAAACCATCTAGTATCATTAAGACATGCGGTATTTTTTTATTATTGAGTTGAGCTTGACTATTATTAAGAGATTCTGATTGATGGTTATTATGGGTCATGAATTACCGCTCCTCAAGTGAATGAACGCCTATAATGCTGTATTAGGATGTTTAAAGCCTTCTATCTTAACACACATCTTAAAATAGCTGAAAAACAGCCCTTGCAAGCCCATAATTAGTGGCTAGCAGCACTGATTGCTTACTCAGAATAAGCTTAAAAATCAGCATCAATAATACCTAACATCAAACCTACAGTAGCAATCTGTAAATCGCACTTGCAATCACCCAAACCATTGGTTAAGATAATTATATTCTGAAGTGTTGGCTAGTAGATGTTTATTCCCTGAGCCGATAATGCTTTACCAGGATGTGGTACCTATTGTCTCAATGCGTATGCCTGCACCGCTTGCGGTGTATCAGGAAACCTACAGAGGCAATGACGCATCCGCCCTGAACTTCACGGTTCATGGGTCACCATCTTGCGGCGGCACTTCGGTTGTTATATTCGGTTTTAACCTTTTGAAGTATAACGAATGAGCTTATAATTAATTGGTTATAACCAACAAAAAGCCCCTTTTGTCATCAACAAAAGGGGCTTTTTTATACCTATCTGTTAATGATTATTCATCATTGGCAGATTTAGTGATTTTTTTCACGTCTTTAGGAATGTTTTTGGCAGTACCATCTACAGTTGTGTGTTGTTTAAAAACATCACCAAACGGGTTTTGTTGTTGCTGACCAAACGGGTTCTGTCCGTTCATACCACCTGCTCCACCAAATGGGTTTTGACCACCCATACCGCCGAACGGGTTTTGTCCACCGCCCATTTGCCCACCCATCTGCTTGGCCATCATTTCCATCATTTTTTGCTGATTGTTCATGACGTAATTATTGGCAAAGTCTTTAAGCTTCTTTTGCACTGGTGGTAATATAACTAGTAACGCGAGAAAATCACTGAGCACACCAGGAATTAGGAGTAAAATACCCGCTGCTGCCATCGCCACGCTTTTAATCATGGTCGATTCTTGCGGACGCATTGATGGGTTCATCATGCCACCAGCTTTCATCTGCTGTGCCATTGGATTGAGTGCTGCCATTCCTTTACGGATGAGTGAAATACCAATGACTGCAGCAACGATAAACCACATGAACACCCACCAGCCGCTCATAAATTGAGCAAGCAAATACCATAGTAGCATCTCGATAATAAACCAAACGATGGCAATACCAACTATCTGACCCATAAAGTGTCGTCCTTTAAAATAAAAATCAATAAATTGAGTGCCATGCAAATTAAGATGGCTAACATATGATGTATATGGGGATTGATTGCTATACTATCAAACTATAGGCTCATTTTTAAGTCATATAGTCGGTACAATATAATTTGGATACAAGCAAGTTGAGTAAAAGCACTGCGAGTAGTAGTGCTGGACAAATCGTATTCTATATCCAATTTATATAAGATTGAACCCAAAACAAAATGTAAAAAAACGGAGTACTATGGCCATTATTATCGGAATTGATCCAGGCTCGCGCATGACGGGTTATGGTATCGTTCATCAAACCGGCGACAAATTGATATATATCGATGCGGGCACTATCCGTACAGATACCAAAGAGATGCCTGAGCGACTTAAGCGTATTTTTAATGGCTTAACACGAATTACCCAACATCATTTGAAATATACTGACGAGCCTATTTACACCGCTATTGAGCAGGTGTTTATGGCTGAAAATCCAGACTCTGCACTTAAGCTTGGACAAGCACGAGGTGCAGCGATTGCTGCTATGGTAGCATTGGACTTGGAAGTCTCAGAGTATACCGCACGTCAGATTAAACAAGCCGTTTGTGGTTATGGTGCAGCAGCAAAAGAACAAGTACAGGAAATGGTTTGCCGGATATTATCTTTAGACGTGATACCGCAACAAGATGCAGCTGATGGACTTGCCTGCGCTATTTGTCATGCACATTCAAGCCATTCGATGAATAAATTGCTACTGAACAGCGCTATGCGTGGACGCGGTGCTTCCAAGAAAAAAGGCCGCTGGCGTTTGACCGAAGAAGATTTAGGTAATCTACGTTAAATATAGACAACCATAAAAAAACACGCGTCTATATGGCGCGTGTTTTGATTTGAACGGCAAACTTAGTAAAGGTTAAAACTAATACGTTTGACCGAAACATTCATATGATCTAGACTTAAAACTATTCCGCTACCGAGCTTTGAATAACTGCGTCCAAGACATAAGCGTATTCTTCACCTGATGCACTGCCTTTTGTTCCATCACTGTTACTTAGTCGATAACGCTGTAGACGTAATACTTCATCATGCTTGCTATCATGCTGGTAGCCATCGATCTCACCAGTAAATACACTCCATTCGCCTTCACTGACCTTAATACCCTGATTATTATAAGTAATCGGTTTAACTCGTAAGCACGTCGGTGCGTCACTGTCTGCGCACGGTACCATATCAGCACTTACCGCCCAAAATACTGCCTCACCTTTGCTATTATACTTAGCTTGTGGTGTGAGTTTGCCTTCCCAAACCAAAGTAGCCGAGTCGTTAGTTACTTGCGTCAGTATTGGTGTATCATCTTTAAAAACATCACTACCTGTCGCAAAAACAAGTTGACTATTGCCTTGCATCAGCTGACTTAAGCTGTTTTCGGCCTTATCAAGATCGCCACAAGACATCTTGGTACTCATGCTGTCTTCAATAGTTAAGGCAGAACCTTGCAGCTGATACACAGCACTCATAGTGTTACAGCCGACACTATAGTTTAAGGTGTTTTGACCTTGGTGTTGATTGAATGACAAACGTACTTGGTTAGTGATTTGCATCAATGTATCTAATGGTTGATCGCTACTATCGGCTGCAGATATGAGCGTCCAACGATAACGTGAAAGATTGTGAATCATGGCTTCTTCAGCACTCATCTCTTTCACCGTTGCTTGATCTTCTCCAACCATAACGTTAGATATGATGTCACCATCCATATTATCTGTATTTCTCGTGACTGCGTTAGCATTATCTACTGCCATATTTTCACTGGGTGTAGACGAGCCTTGACAGGCACTTAGTGCCACATTGGCTGCCAACAAGCTGGACACACAGATCAAACTAACAGGTCGTTTTTTAACAGACGATGTCATAACAGTCATACCTTGTAGCTATTCGTATGCATCATAATTATCCTTTTCTTACAAGTCTAAACAATTGATGACATAAAATTAATATATGGCATCAACCTAATATATAGTGTAAATACCTGCATACTATAGCGCTAGTGACTGTTTTGGTTGTAACAAAGTGTTCGATTTTATAGTTTCATAGTAACTGCCATTCTGACTACTATTTTTCCATATACCGTCATAAAAAAGCCTTGAATAGTTGATGCTACTATCAACCACCAAGGCTAACGATGATAAGTCACTTGTTAATTTTGACGTTTTATCTATGCATCTTTGTGAGCAAGTTTGGCTTTTGCCATATTTTTAATACTAAAGCGCTCATTCATCATTTGATAAAAACGAGCCAAATTTTTGCCCTGCTCATTAGGATCTACTTTCAGCACTTTTCCAAAATCTAAACCGATATATAGGACGATATCAGCAAAACTCAATTGCTCACCAACCAGATACTCACGGCCTTCTAAGATGTTTTCAAAATACGCGAGTGTTTTGACCCCTCGTGCGATAGATGGTGTGACAAACTCTGGCACTTGCTCAACACGTTGGGCTTTTGCAGGATTACTGTGCTGAAATGCCAACATAAAGTTATACAAGACTTCAAACTCTGCAATACGGCGCATAGAGCACACTTGGGCGCGTTGTATGACATCATTACCCATCACTGAGCGCTCACCATAAACACGATCTAGGTATTCGCAAACGGCCTGTGAATCATTGAGTACTGTGCCATCACCTAATACCAACACTGGCACGGTTCGCATCGGATTTATTTGGGTAAACTCATCTGAATTCTGCTCATTAGCAGCGAAATCAATATCAATGACGTCGATATCATCAATATCATCAACGTCAATACCTTTTGATGCTAATAAGATAAGTGCCTTGCGTGGGTTTGGTGCGGTACGGGTTACGTATAATTTTTTCATGACAAACTCCTTGTAAGTTGGACTCAAAGCGACTCAGCGCTGATAGACTTTGTTATGGTTATCGTACTATAGCGTATAGTTCAGAATACCAATACGCTATATAACAGTTATAGCCTACTATGCTCATCATAGCAAAACCTAATAATGCTTGTTATATAAATAGTAAAAAGCCCCATAACATTACGTTACAGGGCTTATTATTTTTAATGACAGGACTGCTCCACCTTATTTATTTGGTGAAGGTGTGGTACGTAGATAAGGTTTAACCTCTGTATAACCTTTAGGATATTTAGCAGCAATGTCTTCATTCTTAACACTTGGTGGAATAATCACATCATCACCATCTTTCCAATCTACTGGTGTTGCAATATTGTATTCATCAGACAGTTGTAGCGCGTCAATAACACGAAGAATCTCATCAAAGTTACGACCACAGCTAGCTGGGTAGGTTAAAATCAAACGAATTTTTTTGCTTGGATCAATGATAAACACGCTACGTACGGTATGAGTACTATCGGCATTTGGATGCATCATGTCGTATAGCTCGGCGACTTCTTTGTTTGGATCGGCGATGATTGGAAAGTTCAAGTCAGTACCTTGAGTCTCACCGATGTCTTTTGCCCAAGCATGATGATCGTCTATACCATCGACTGAGATGCAGATTGGTTTAACACCACGCTTTTGGAATTCGCCATTCAGTGCAGCAGCGCGGCCAAGCTCAGTGGTACAAACTGGCGTGAAGTCAGCTGGATGCGAGAAGAAAACAACCCAGTTATCACCTGCCCAATCATGGAAGCTAATATCGCCATCTGTCGTCGTTGCGTCAAAATTTGGTGCGGTATCGCCTAAACGTAAATGTGCCATGCTTTATTCCTTATTATGTTTGTTAATCAGTTCGTTTGTTAACGAGTTAGTGATGAGTGCTAGTATCCAAAGATATCCACACTCTCTATTATTATCAACGTACTCTGTTAGATACTACACAATAATGCAAAGTACGTCAGCAAAAACTTCATCCTATATTATCAAACTGTTTATTACTGTCTTGTGATGGATTGTAATGCAGTTATTCCATTTTTTACCAACCAAATTAGTATATACCGAGACAATCTGTTACACCACCATCCCTGCATCCCACAAGCAGAATTCCCCGAACTTCCCTCTCTTGCTTATGCCACTGGCTGATCGTCCTGCGTCTGTTAAGACCAACTCGCCTTCTTTCTCTTGCAGATAACCAGCTGCCAATAACTTGTTATTTAATTCTTGTGTTTTGTAGCCCAACTCTTTCGCAAGCTTAGCTGTCGTTAATTTAGAATAGTTTGGTGTCGCCGACTCTGTGCTAGATTTCGCTGTTGTATTAGTATTAGTATTAGTATTAGTATTGGTATTCGCCGTAGAGTTGCTAGAGGTGACTTTGTCATCGTTTCCACCGTCAGATGCACTGACTTTTTCAAGAGACATTCGCACCTCCTCGCTAATACGAATAATACGCTGTGCTTCTTCATAGGTATCGGCGTAGAGTTTAGCGTCCTCATTACGATAAATGAGTACCCCCATTTCATTGTTATTGACTTGGCTAAACTCATAAAGGTTCAAACTGGTAATAATGCACTCATTTTCATTCAAGTAGCATTTGGCATGTAGATTCTTACAAAAACTGGTACGAATAAAGGTCAGGTTTTTAAGCCAGTTAATTTCTTCAGGATGTAGATCATTCTTACCATAAACAATTCTAATATCAATTTTCAGACGATTGCGATCTTCCAATAGCTCTTTAATACGTTCATTAAGCTTTAAATATGGACTGATAATAACCAGTCTATCAGAGGCATTTTTGATTAACTCTTCTAAGTGATAAGTCGTCCCACTGCTGTTTAAAAACTTTGCCATTTTTTATCCTCAATTTCTACTATTACAATTTATACCTATCCACAAAAAAACCCACCTCTAGCGTACTAGAAATGGGTATATTTGCAAACTACTATTGTTTAGTCTTGCCTTAAATAAAAGTTATTTATACTGCCCATTAAGCAGGCTTATAACTATCACGTAAGCTAACAATTTGATTAAAGACCGGTTTATCCTTGCTGTGGTCTTCGCTATCAGAGATAAAGTAACCTTCACGCTCAAACTGGAAACGCGTACCAGCATCAGCATTGGCAAGTGATGGCTCAACCACCGCACTGAGTTCAATCAACGAATTAGGATTCAATGCTTGATGGACGTCAGCAACGCTGCTTGGATCTTCAACACTAAATAACTGATCGTACATGCGTACCGTTGCTGGCACGCCTTGACTGGCTGATACCCAGTGAATGACACCTTTAACCTTACGACCTTCAGGATTGCTGCCCAAGGTAGTTGGGTCAATCGTGGCTTTTAGCTCGACCACATTGCCAGATTCATCAGTAATATGCTCAGTCACGGCCAATACATAAGTATTACGTAGGCGAATTTCAGGTTTTTCGGGTGACAAGCGCTTGTAGCCTGCTGGCGGTACAATTTCGTAATCACCTTGATCGATATAGATGGTCTCAGTGAACGGGATTTCACGCTCGCCCATATCGACATTAGGATGCTTTGGCTGCGTGAGCCATAAAGTCTGCGAATCATCATCAAAGCGTGCAATGACGCTATCGGCTTTTTGTGACTCCCAGCTGCTAACCGCTTCCGCAAAGTTTGTAATCGTCACTTTTAACGGCTTTAGTACCGCCATACCACGTGCAGTCGTCGTCTCCAATGATTGACGAATACTAAACTCTAATAAACGAAAATCAACCACACTATCTACTTTTGTCACGCCCACACGTTCACAAAAATCACGTAAACCCTCTGGTGTATAGCCACGACGCCGCATGCCAGCGATGGTTGGCATACGTGGATCATCCCAACCGCTAACAATACTTTCGTCAACCAACTGCTTAAGTTTGCGTTTACTGGTCAACGTATGATCCACATTCAAGCGGCTGAACTCGTACTGGTGCGGCGGCGTGGCAAAACCAACTTTTTCAATGACCCAATCATAGAACGGGCGATGGTCTTCAAACTCTAATGTACACAATGAATGAGTAATACCCTCAAGTGCATCAGAGAGCGGATGGGCAAAATCATACATCGGATAGATGCACCATTTGTCACCAGTCTGATGATGCGCTTGGTGCATGACGCGGTAGATGACAGGATCACGCATGTTCATGTTGGGGCTTGCCATGTCAATCTTGGCACGTAACACAGCCTTGCCCTCAGCGTACTCACCCGCTTTCATATCATTGAAGAGCGCTAAGTTTTCTTCAACGCTAGCGTCACGATGTGGTGATGGCGTGCCAGCCTCATTAAATGAGCCGCGATTTTCTTTCATTTGTTCAGGTGATTGCAAGTCGACATAGGCATCACCCTGCTCAATCAGTTGTACTGCCCAAGCATGCAACTGGTCAAAATAGCCTGACGCATGATGTGCTTCACCTGCCCACTCAAACCCAAGCCATTTAACATCATTTTCGATATTATCGATAAAGTCTTGCTTTTCTGCTGTCGGATTGGTGTCATCAAAACGCAAATTACACACACCATCAAACTCTTCAGCCACACCAAAATTTAAACAGATAGACTTTACATGACCCAAATGCAAGTAGCCGTTTGGCTCAGGTGGAAAACGCGTCACGATTTGTTGCTGTTTTTGCGCATTGACATCGTCACGAATGATATTACGAATAAAATCGTTTTTTTGTTCGTCTTTTTGTGCATTGTTGCTTGAGTTATCACTCATCGGGCATTGCTCCTAACGCAAATTATCAGTTCACGATGCGTGCCATCACACATCATGGAATATTCAAACCAAACCATTAAAAACAGGTCATCAAAAAATTATAATAAAAAGGGATAAAGTTGCGTTATTCTATCAGCTTTTGCAAAGGCATTAACAGCCTGATACATGACACAGACTAAAAAAGCCGTTAGACTAGCCATAACTTTTTAACCACCAACTTTTAGCCACCACTTGACAGCGTCACTTGAGGCGCTGCAACCAACAAGGAATATCACATGGTAGACATGCCACCAGTAGTAGAACTAGATACCAATATGGGTGCGATCGTTATCGAACTCAATGCAGAAAAAGCACCAAAAACCGTAGAAAACTTTTTGAACTATGTAAAATCTGGTCAATATAACGGTACGATTTTTCATCGCATCATTGATGGCTTCATGATTCAAGGCGGCGGAATGGACGCTGAAATGAACGAAAAACCAACCAATGCGCCAATTGAAAACGAAGCTGACAACGGTCTAAAGAACGATGCTGGTACGATTGCGATGGCACGTACACAAGACCCGCATTCAGCGACTAGCCAGTTCTTTATAAACGTAAAAGACAATGGCTTCTTAAATCACACTGGCAAAAACATGCAAGGTTGGGGCTACACCGTATTTGGTAAAGTCACTAGCGGTATGGATGTGATTGAAAAAATGAAAGGCGTTCCTACTGGTCGTTTCGGCATGCATGCTGATGTACCAAAAGAGCCAGTAGTGATCAACTCAGCGACTATTGTCTCTCAATAGTAATTGACAGTTAATTATTATTTGATAGATATTATTCAGTAAGCACTTATTCAGAGAGTATTTCAAAAAACACACTCTTATAAGTTACGAGGATAAGGATAAATGCAAAGTTTTGACCACCTAATTACAACCCGCCCTCATGAGGTGCGACAAGTATTGATTAGCGATTTGCATTTATCGCCTGAAGAGCCTGCCTTAGTGCAGGCTTTTTTGGCACTGCTTGATGATTGTCTTGCCTTACCTAAGCTAAAACGCTTATTTATCTTGGGTGATTGGTTCGAAGTATGGCTAGGTGATGACGTTTACTTATCATTATCAGAGGATGAGCGCCAGAACCACTGGCTCACTACGATTATCTTGAAGTTAAAAGCACTGCGAGTAGCTGGCTGTGAGATTTTAGTGATGCATGGCAATCGTGATTTCTTATTAGATCAACCGTTTTGCAACCTCTTCGGTGGTCAGCTTATTTATGAGCCATACACCCTAAATGTCGGGCAGCAAAGTTATCGCTTAGAGCATGGCGATGCGCTCTGTACCGATGATAAGAAATATCAGTTTTTTCGCAAAATAATGCGCAATCGTTTGACTCAATGGTATTTGCTCAATAAATCATTAAAGAAACGCTTGGCTATCGCTGAAAAAATGCGCCAAAAAAGCCAGCAAAACAATGCCAAAAAAGCCACTCATATTATGGATGTCAACGAGGACGCCGTGATAC
The DNA here is from genome assembly GCF_052378005.1 of Psychrobacter sp. AOP31-B2-9. Lineage (NCBI taxonomy): Bacteria > Pseudomonadati > Pseudomonadota > Gammaproteobacteria > Moraxellales > Moraxellaceae > Psychrobacter > Psychrobacter sp. AOP31-B2-9. Next base: position 11,735 of record NZ_JBQSXG010000012.1, on the reverse strand, counting down.
AAGCAATCACTGATAGTGATGCTCTATTACATGGGCACACACATCGTCCAGACATTCATCAGGCGACTGCTGATAAGAAACGTTATGTCTTAGGCGATTGGCGATTGTTAGACAAGGATACACGCCAGCCAAAAGTCAGTGCGGTGATTGGCGCAGTGACAGGCAACGAAAATACACATGATAGCTTTAGTAGTAATAATGCTGAATTTGAATTGGTTGAGTTTAAAACACTCGTTTGATATATGTTTTAAGTGTACTTCAGATATATAAAAGGGTCAGCTCACTTATGAGTTGACCCTTTTTACCATTTTGTCACTGTTAGCTTGTATCTAAAACGCTTTATGTTTTAAGGAATTAACTTAAAAAAGTGCTGACGATAATGCTTTAGCTCACGAATAGAGTCGCGAATATCATCTAACGCTAAGTGACTACCACCTTTTTCAAAGTTTCGTAAAATATCAGGGCGCCAGCGGAAACACAACTCTTTGATTGATGAGACATCGAGATTACGATAATGGAAAAAACGTTCAAGCTCTGGCATTTGACGTGCCATAAAACGGCGATCTTGGCAAATTGAGTTGCCACACATTGGTGATCTACCACTATCGACCCATTTATTTAAAAACTTAATGGTCTCTGCTTCTGCTTCTGCCAATGTCACCGTACTACGGCGCACACGATCGACCAACCCTGACTGACCATGTTGCTTGGTATTCCAGTCATCCATCTTATTTAAGACTTGGTCCGATACTTTGATAGCAAACACAGGGCCTTCAGCAAGTATGTTCAAATCTTCGTCAGTTACGACAGTAGCAATCTCGATAATCTCATCGTTTAGGGTATCGAGTCCGGTCATTTCTAGGTCAATCCATACCAGCCCTTTTTTGCCTTGGTTTTTGATTTTAATCTTATTGGGATGGTCATCGGTACTCATATTTTATCCTATGGTAAATAAATTTTGGCACAACATTGGCTCAACGTTGGCGCAATTCTAACTAGATAAACCATCTATAAATGGTCATGCTCAAATGATATTATTTTGCGCTTACCAATTTATAATGCGTTTAAAAATTAAAACATTACAAAACCACCGTCTGGTATAGGCGCTTTAGGCTGTATGTTAGCAAATTTTCACGCTACACTTAGCAATATTTTTTTAATAGGTCAAAACCCATGGCATTAATCAGGCAGCGCAAACTGACCAAACAGCAGATTCGTCGCATCGATAAACAACAATTGGACAGTCAAGACAGTATCGATGACAGTTTGATGGATGGCGTGGTCATGGCGCATTATGGCAAACAACTGGAAGTACAGGTCACTAGCTTGCCAGCTGTGATACCCGTACAGCCAGAGATTGCCCCTGACGATCCTGAACCGTTTTGGCAGACGCTTGAATTAAATGATATCTGGCGCTGTCACGTACGTACCAACCTGCCAATGTTGGCAGCAGGTGATCAAGTACGCTGGACTGCGGACTCTAATACAGGTTTTGGACGTATCGAGTCCGTCAAACCACGTAGCTCGCTTGTGTCGCGTCCTGATCGCTATCATAAGCTCAAACCCGTCGCCGCCAATGTTGATATTTTGGCCATTGTTTTTGCCCCATTGCCTGCTGCCGCGCCAACGCTTATTGATCGTTATTTAGTCGTTTGTCATCACGCTGGTGTAAAGCCGTTATTGGTGCTCAATAAAGCCGATCTACTGGCGCAAGAAAACGGCGTAGATACCAATGAACTACTAGCGCAGTATGCCGCACTCGGTTATGAGAGCGTGCTCACGTCAGTAGACTGTCCTGAAAATATTGCAGACAGCACTGACCAGCAAGGACTTGATGAACTAAAGCACTATATAGATAAAAAGCTGGTTATCTTTGCTGGTCAGTCTGGCGTCGGTAAAAGCAGCCTAATTAATGCACTATTGCCAAAGTCAGCACAGAGCGTCAATATTATTTCTGAGAACTCAAAACTCGGTCAGCACACCACGACGACCAGCCGTTTACTACCTTTTCACCCAAATGATTTGACCCAAGGCGGTATCGTCGATACCCCTGGTATCCGTGAGTATGGTATTTGGCACTTAAGTCCTGACGATATTATCTCAGGCTTCATAGAGCTTGCACCACTCGCAGGTGATTGCCAGTTCCGGGATTGTCGTCATACTCATAACAGTAAAGGTTGTGCGTTATGGCAAGCAGTGGCTAACGGTGACGTATTACAGCGCCGTGTCGAAAACCTTGTCACTCTCAGAGAAGAAGCAGATACCAAGCCTTATTAAGGTCTTATTAACGCTTAACTGCTAGGTTGTCTATCGCACGTTTACTCTGGATGGTCTAATCGGTATAATAGCGCCTTGTTCAATATCGTTAGGCTGATATCTCAGCTTAATAGAACACTTATTTTCTTGGAGGTATGGTTTGGAACGTGCGCTGGATTTTTTGGGCAATCACCCGTTTTTATTTGGTATATTAGCCGTACTTGCCGTCATGTTTTTTACGATTGAAAGCAAACGTAGCGGCAAAAAAATATCGCCCAACACTCTTGGTATGATGGTGAACTCGCAAAATGCGCAGCTTATCGACATTCGTGAAAAAAAGAAGTTTGAGTCAGGCTATATTCAAGGTAGCCGCAACATACCTTTTACTGTGCTAAAAGATCGCCTAGAAGAAATTCGTGCGATAGAACAGCCAGTAATCATTGTATGTGATATAGGCGTGCAAGCAGGCGCTGCAATCCAGATGATCGGTAAAGATGATGTCTACCGTTTAGAAGGTGGTGTCGGTGGCTGGAAATCCTCAGGCATGCCACTGGTGGAGTTAAAAGATACTAAGTCAAAAAGTAAAGGCAAAAATAAAGCCAAACCCAGCTTACATAAGTAGAGTAGCCTTCTACCAGTATCAATTATTAGCAGTGGATTGGTAATAACAATTAAAAAGACACCTTATCAATGGGTGTCTTTTTTTTGTGATATTTATGCTCACCTGCCGTACTTTTATGCGACAACATCTTGAATTCGCGATGCTCATCCCCACTGTAGTAATAAGCGGCACAAAATATATTTACCCTTTACACTAACCCTAAAAATACCATTAGCCGTATCAAAATTGTCTAGTCTACCATGTGTAGTATTTACACCCATTTTGCTTGCTGAACTCATTTTTGTGAATGGCATTACTTATGGATGACATATTATAACAAGGCGTAAACTATGATAGTTTACCAAACTAATTATAATTAACCCCTTGCCTCATACACACTTATAAATAAGGATTTACCATGACTGTATCTGTTAAAGTATATACTACGCCTATTTGCCCATACTGTACAAATGCCAAAAAAATATTACAAAATAAAGGCGTAGATTATGAAGAGATTGGTATGCACGACATAAGCAGAGAAGAGCGCCAAGCATTAATGAAAAAAACCAATAACTATCGTACTGTGCCACAAATCTTCATTGGCGATACCTTTGTTGGTGGTTTTGATGAACTCAATCAAATGAACCAACAAGGTAAACTAGACGAGCTATTAGCAGGTTAATCCGTTACTTTACCGTCTTCAACTATTATAAAGATAGATAGTGAAACTGGTGATAAAAATATCGAGATGAAATATCCAAATTCAGTCTCGATTTATATTACAATTATATTTTCTTAATTATTTGATTCAATTTTAGAGGAATTATTATGGCTGAAGAACAAGCACAACCACAATTGGCACTAGAGCGTATTTACGTAAAAGACATGTCACTTGAAGTGCCAGGTGCTGGCGTATTTACCAAAGAGTGGAACCCAGAGCTTGATATCAACCTGTCTAGCAACGCAGAAAAGCTTGATGATGATCATTATCAAATCATTTTGACCGTGAGCGTTACCGCAAAAAATGCTGAAGAGCCAGCGTTTATCGCTGAAGTTCATCAAGCAGGTATTTTCTTATTGAAAGATATTCCAGAAGACCAAATTGGTCAAATCCTAGGTGCCTACTGCCCTAATGTGCTATTCCCATATGCTCGTGAGGTCATCAGTGACATCGTCACACGTGGTAGCTTCCCACAACTACTACTTGCCCCTGTAAACTTTGATCAAGCTTACGCGCAAAGCCAGCAGCAAGCACAAGTCGGTGCGCAGGGTAACGCTTAGATCTTGGATTGATAATATATCAAGATAACAGCATCTAAAAGCCGTTGACTTATTATGCATGAGTTAGCGGCTTTTTTGTGCTCTGTTATTTGTGCTTTGTTAGACACCTATTCTTTATAGAAACAACCTTTTTTATCACTAGGTATAAAAAAACCCTGCCAATAAATAATGGGCAGGGTCTGCGCTAGCGTCATCAATCATCTAAAATGAATGATTAGCCTTTTAGTGCTGATAAAATTTGTTGCTTCACATCATCGATACCTTGCGTACCATCAAATTTATCATAGTTAGGCGCATCAGCACCTTCTTTTGCTTTGTCTTGATAAAAACCAACCAAAGCTGATGTCTGCTCATGATAAGTCGCTAAGCGATCACGAATAGTGGCTTCTTTATCATCTTCGCGCTGAATTAATTCTTCACCAGTGACATCATCTAAACCTTCTTGTTTAGGTGGATTATGATGGATATGATAGACGCGACCTGAGCCTGGATGCTGGCGGCGACCAGACAGACGGTTAACGATTTCGTCATCAGGAACACTAATCTCGACCACATGATTAATGGCAACACCTGCATCTGCAAGCGCTTGAGCTTGTGGAATCGTACGTGGGAAACCATCAAAGATACAGCCATTTACGCAATCAGGCTTGGCGATACGTTCTTTCACTAAGTTAATAATGAGGTCGTCAGAAACTAAGCCACCAGCATTCATGATATCTTTGGCTTTTTTACCCAGCTCGCTACCCTCTTTGATCGCTGCACGCAGCATATCACCTGTTGAAATTTGCGGGATATCATATTCCTTCGAAATGAATTGGGCTTGAGTGCCTTTACCTGCGCCTGGTGGGCCTAGCAAAATAATACGCATCATTATACGATTCTCCTCTTAATAGATAGGATTTTGGGACTAATACAACGTTGGGATTGAACGTTGGGATTGGTTGTTTGCAAAGCTACCTTACCTTGTGGCTTTGCAAAGCTCAAGTACTTTAATTATTTGCGATGATACGTGACCATGACTTATCTGTTCATATAACACAGTTGCACGATACTATATCTGGCGATAGCGCTTATATTATAGAGTCTCACAGCAAAACAAACCTACAATAGACTGAGTGTATCATGGGATTTGTTGACTAATTTCTACATTGACCTCAGTTTGCTCAGGACCAATAACAACAGGGTTTCCTGACAAATCTCCTGTCTCTGCAGTGGCTGTACCACTATGGCTAATACGTGCGATGACGGCTAACTGAACTTTATCATCTCGCGCAGATTTTAACGTACGTTCAGGCATCATCGCATCTAAATCGCTTAGGCTAATATTGGCTTCGCCCTGCTTAATAACGCTAATTGGTAAGCGCTTAGCTGCAAATGGTGGTCCACCATTAACATCTCGTATCGCCACAAACAACACGTCATCACCCTTGACTAAAGGTAACAAGCTAGCACTTACCTTCACAGTAACTTCAACCCCTTCAGACGCTTGCGCACGCTGATTAGCTACGCTAGCACTTAACTCATCTAAACTTGCCAGTGCTTGGGTATGGTCACCTGGTTTGGCAGAAATACTGTCACGTAGACGCGTAATCCAACCTTGTGCTTCATCAAAATTACTACTACGAGCCTCACCCATTGCCATGAGCATTTGCGCGCCTTCATGACCTGGATTTTTGGCCAACACACCTTCTAATACTCGGCGGCTATTACCATCTAGCTGACCGTTATTAGCAAAAAAGCTAATTTGTGCGTAAGTTGTCGCAATCTCTTCATTTTCTGGTGATAAACGATAAGCACGTGACAACGCTTCTAACGCCGAATCTGTCGCTTCTAATGATAAGAACAACTCAGATAGACGCATCCAGCGATCTGGGTCATCAGCATGACGATATACATTGGTCTGCATAGCACTGATCAGCTGCTGACCATCTTCGACTGCCCAAGCAGGTGGCTGATCAATTTTACCCGTCAACAAATCATCAGCAACTTGAGCAACTTTGTCTTCAGCTGTCCAAAGTTCAAATACAGGTGTACGGTCACCAACCATCAGATAAGACATACCTGTCAATACAGGTACCCAAACAATAATAATCAGTCGACTTTTAATACCAGGTGTAACCATCGGTGTGACATCACGTTGAGCATCTAGCAGCTGACGCTCAAGCTCAAGTTTTTGATTTTGATAATGACTGTCATCAATAGTACCACTATCTTTATCTGTTTTTAGCTCCGCTAAACGCTCGCGAAATACAGCAAGATTAATATCTAACAGCTGATTGTCTATCTGTTCCTGTTGCGAACGAGGCGCTCTTAACCACGGCATGATAACAATCACAGCAAGTATTAAGGCAATAAGTAAACTTATAGAGATAAATAAGCCCACAGTAGAAAATATGGTCATTTTTTGTCCTCGAGACTGGTGATGTCCTGATCTTTCTTATCATTGCTATCAGCACGTGATAACAAGCGATCCAGTTCAGCTTTTTCGGCAGCAGACAGTGCCGTAGCAGTATTATTCGCTGACACGCCACTTTCGCCACTAACAACAAGCTGGCGTCGTTTGCTTTGCCAAAACCAGCCTATCAATAGAATGATGAGCAATAATGGCGGAAAAAACCACAATATCCATGTTGATGGGCGTACAGGTGGCTTATAACTGATAAAATCGCCATAACGTTCTTGCATATAGGCACGTATTTCACCGTCACTACGACCATCTTTTATCAAGTCATAGGTTTTTTGTTTCAGATCTTGAGCAATAGGTGCATCAGAGCCTGCTAAGTTTTGATTCTGACATTTTGGACAGCGTAGCTCTTCTATGAGACCACGATATTGCGCTTCTTGCTGTGGAGAATCAAAATCATAGACTTCAATCGCAGCATAGCTGGTCACACTCAATAGAGCAGCTATAATAAAGCCTGCTAGCGTTAACAACCCTGCCTTCATTTGATGAGCAATCATTTACACGCCTCCTCAATCTGACTTAACTCTGGAGTAACGTCGTTATTATTAGCGTCATTGAGTACCATCAAACAAGGTGTAATACGGCTTTGCCAGTTACTTTCATTAATCTCACCAATAATGTGCTGGCGAATAATACCTTCACCGTCCACAACGAAAGTCTCGGGCGCACCAGTTAAACCTAAATCTAAAGCAAACTGACCGGATAAATCCTGAATAGACATTGAGAAGGGATCGCCACCTCGGTTCAAATACCCCAAAGCATCACCGATTTCATCTTTATAGTTAACGCCTACTATATTGACACCACGTTCTTCTAGCTGCATCAAAAAAGGATGCTCAATGATACAGGTAGGACACCAAGAGCCCCATATGTTCATCAAAAAAGGCTGATTGGGCAAATTCGCGTTGGTCATGATACGACTGGTATCTGACAATAATGGTAGCTCAAAAGTTGGTACTGGACGTTCAAGCGCGGTATTAGTAACAATTTCTGTTGGCTTACCCAGACGCATGTACAGCATAACGACCAATCCGAAGAAAACAATGAGCGGTATTAAAAACCATAACTTAAGTTGCTTTTTGTTTATGGTTTTACTGCTGCTTTTCTTATCGTGCTGATCAGGGGTATGGTTTGATGTACTCATGTTACTTATCCCCCGCTTTCATAGTGGCTGCTTCTAAATCGGCAACAGTCGAAAATCCTGCTTTATTCGCCGCTATTTGTGCAGGCGTCTTGATTTTCTTGATACGATAACGACTATCAAACATGCTCAATAATGCACCAAACGCCATAATCAGCGCGCCGAGCCATATCCAGCGAATGAGCGGTTTAACATAAATGCGTACTGCCCATTCATTACTACCTTCGGCAATAGGCTCACCAAGTGCCACATAAACATCGCGCATCAAACTGGCATCAATGGCGGCTTCGGTCATCGGCATCATACTGATAATATAATTACGTTTGTCAGGGTATAGTGTTGTCACAGCCTCACCATTTTTGGTGATGTCAACTTCAGCTTGCGTGGCATCAAAATTACTGCCTTTGATTTCACTAAAGCCCTTGACGGTAAAGTCATAACCTTGAACATGAACACTATCATTTGGCCCAAGCGCAACATCACGCTCAATGCTCAACGTGCTGGTAAACGCAACACCGATAACCGCCACAATTACACCAACATGAGCGGTCTGCTGACCCCAATAGCTGAGACGTAATTGACGTAAACCTTTGAAGAAACTAGGTGCATTTTTGGTTTTGTCTTTAAAGTCTACTACCATCCAGAACAATACCCAAAAACTAACTGCCAATGTAACACCGATATTGAGCATCGCAGACGGGCTGACAAAATAGGTAATAATCGCTGCCAATACAATACTGCTTGCCGCAATGACCGTACCAGAACCCAATAGCGGGCGGCTGTCTTTTTTCCAGCGAATATTGGACCCCATACCCATTGCGACCAGTATCAACCAAGTCAATGGCACAAACAGCGCATTAAAATACGGAGGACCGACGGATACTTGTCCTAAATTAAAGGAGTCAGCAATAATAGGATATAACGTACCAAGTAAGACGACTAAGGTTGAGATCAACAGGATGACGTTATTGATAACTAAAAAAGACTCACGTGAAATCAATTGATATTGACTTTCAACAGTCAAACGCCAGCCTCGGACAGCAAACATAAATAAGCCGCCACCGATAATCACGCCAAGAATCACAAGGATCACCAGACCACGTGTTGGATCAGCGGCAAACGAATGCACAGAGGTAATCACACCTGAGCGCACAAGAAATGTACCTAGCAAACTGAGCGCAAAAGCAAAAATTGCTAGCATGATGGTCCATGCTTTAAAGACACCACGCTTCTCAGTTACCGCAAGTGAATGTAGTAAAGCAGTACCAGCTAGCCATGGCATCAGTGAGGCGTTCTCTACTGGATCCCAAAACCACCAACCACCCCAGCCTAGCTCATAATAAGCCCACCACGAGCCAAGTGCGATACCGACTGTCAAAAAGCCCCAAGCAGCGAGCGCCCATGGACGCGACCAGCGTGTCCATACCGCATCTAAACGACCTTCCCACAATGCAGCCATGCAAAAAGCAAATGGCACGACCAGGCCCACATAACCCATATACAACATAGGCGGATGAATAATCAAACCGAAATCTTGTAGCACAGGATTTAGATCCACACCATCAACAGGTAAATTAGGCAATGTACGATCAAATGGCGATGAGGTAAAGATAAGCATCGCTAGCATCATCATCTGCACACCTGCCAAGATAACCAAGACTCGTGCACGCATCGACAATGGTAAACCGCGACTGAAATAAGAGACCAACGCACACCAAGTGGCCATAATAGTCATCCAAAGTAGCAATGAACCTTCATGTCCACCCCACGTTGCTGACAGTTTATAATACCAAGGCAACAATGTATTAGAATGTTGCGTGACATAGACAAGGCTAAAGTCATTGTAATAAAAACCTGCCATCAGTGCGCCAAATGATGTGATCATTGCAGCAAACTGTGCCCATGCTAGGCTTGGTGCTAGACGCTGCCATGCAACATGGTCGCGCATGACGCCAACGGTCGGCAATACCACCTGCAAGATCGCCAACATAAAGGCGGCCAGCAAGGCAAAATAACCCAATTCTGTGATTAACATACGGTCTAACCTTGTTTACCTTAATACGGTCATAGTTTATTTTAGGGATTGGAATTTTAAGACATTTAAAATATCTAGAACATCTAATATTTATGACTGCTGTATGTATGACTGCGATGATTATCGCCACCAGCCTGTGTAATTCGAGACCTTTACAGCATGGTACATTAGCGCCAACTTGTCACATTCTTGTATCCACTCTGTATGTGATGTGTGTAAACAACATAAAAAGATACTTATCATTGAACTGAGGGGAAAAACACTAACACCAGATGCAACCAGCCAGCCAAAAATCCGGTCAACCCACCAAGTACAATCAATGTCATCTCGTCTTCACGGAAAGCTGGACGTAATAAATTTTGAAACTCATTTGGTGTCAGTGCACGAATACGGTCACGAAACAGCCCAAATATTTTACTAGCACGACTTTCATTCAATTCAGGATCACGCAGTGGCACCATTGTTGCTACAATTGACTTATCAATAATCGTATTTTTTAATTGACCGTATTCACGTCGACCTAAACTCACACGCAACGTCGTACTAATAACAGGTGACTCTAATACTGTATATAAATGCGATTTCATCAACTCACGTGTTTGCACGGCACGATCACCATACATCATCTCATTCATGATGTTTTCAAGCGTGACCAAATCTTTTACAACAATCTCAGCAAAAACCTCAGAAACTTCTTCTTGACGCTTCATAAAACCGCCTTGCAAACGATACTTTTCAATACGTGGCAACTGCGGTTTGATAAAGGGGAAATGATTTTGTACAGAAAAAAACTTCACATAGGATATAAAGCGCGGCTCTACTGGATTAAACACCATCCAGATAGCAATCCAGTTGGTGAGAAACCCCCAAATTGCTGCAAAAAATGGTACCGTCCAATGTTGCGGCACTAGCAAAAATATAAACATTTGAGTAATACCAAAGAACAAGCCAATAAAAGCACTAATATGCCAAATAAAATCGATTTCTTTTTGGCCCACTCTTAAAAACATATTAACCATCAAACGACGATCACTCTCCATCGTATTGACAATCATTCGACGCATATCAACCAGGTCTTCGACATGTTGGGTCAAGTCCGTCACTAAAGACTGCATAATACTAGGTAATTCTTGATGCGCTTGGGCATAAACACGGCGTTTGATTGCATAAGGCAAATTACCCCACAGTCCTGGCGAATGATCTAACATGATCTCGTCAATCAGTGCTTCAAGGTTATTATCAACAGTATCCGTGATAAATGTCGCCAGCTGCTTAGGTTCCATCGCCTGAAAAAACTCATCAAGTGAGCCAAGCTTTGATAACGTTTGATCAACGATGACACCTGATATTTTGCCAGCTTTGCGTGGAACAATACCCTGCCAACCAACACCTGGCAACCCAAAAAAAGGTAGATTTGGAATACGAACACCCCAAAATTTAATGGGGTAAAACAGCATTTTTAGTGCCATCCACACATGTATCCATGTGACAAATGCGGTCACAGGAGGAATCGTTAGCATGGCAAAAAATTCTGGGTGTTCAGCTATCGTCTGCCACAATGAAGTTGGGTCCATGATTTATCTTGTCCCTGACAGGTTGATTATCGTTGCTAATATTGTCGTTGCCGATATTGTCTTACTAATAACGTATAACGCGCCGTTTCTAAATTAGAACGCTTTACAAAAACACGCTCTACCCATAATAATTACTATAAAATAAATCGCCTGATTTTAGCATACTTGCTATGTATTAGCACACGCAGACCTTAAGCAAGTTGTGGCTAGAGATGAGATGCTTTATCAGCCTACGCAGATAGAAAAGACCCAAATATAAGCTATCATTGAGATAGCAATAATAAAAGCAAAACAGATAGCAAAATACTGCGTATTCTAACTTGTTCTGTTATAATTTATGATTCAGTAACAACGCATATCTATAGACAAGTTGATTCGTTGTT